>DAOTYZ010000358.1:0-9747 GCA_034434555.1 Candidatus Roseilinea sp. | reverse complement strand
CCGCTCCCTTCACCTCGGTATAGCTCGAAGGTGTTCCACAAATCCAGAGCCAGGCCCATGCAGTCAAAGCCCGGGCCGAGGTTGGCGCTGGTGGCAGGAATGCGAACGGTGATCAGCTTCTCCATCTCTCCGGCCATGCGGCAGTCTAAAGGTTCAAGGCATCCAGGAGCGCTTCGATGCGCGGCGGGATGCTGATCGGCGGCGCGCTGTCGCGGATGGCCGTGTCGGGGTCTTTTAGGCCGTGGCCGGTGAGCACGCACACCACGCGCTGGCCGCGCAGATCGAGCCATCCCTCGCGCAGCCCCTTGGCCAACGCAGCCAGCCCAGCCGCTGATGAGGGTTCGCAGAACACCCCTTCGCTGCGCGCCACTCGCCGGTAGGCGTCTAGAATCTCTTCGTCGCTCACGGCAGTGATCCGCCCATCGGACTCGTCGAGCGCGGCGACGGCTTCGCGCCAGCGCGCCGGGTTGCCGATGCGAATGGCGGTGGCGATGGTCTCCGGGTGTTCCACGGCATGGCCGATGACGATTGGCGCGGCGCCGGCGGCCTGTGCGCCCAGCAGGCGCGGCCTGCGGGTGATCAGCCCATCGGCGAAGTATTCGCTGAAGCCCAGCCAATAGGCGGTGATGTTGCCGGCGTTGCCTACTGGCAGGCATAGCCAGTCCGGCGCATCGCCCAACGCATCGCAAATCTCAAAGGCAGCCGTCTTCTGCCCTTGCAGGCGGGCGGGGTTGATCGAGTTCACCAGGGCGATCGGCGCGCGCTCGGCGGCCTGGCGCACCATGCGCAGGCCGTCGTCGAAGTTGCCGTTGATGGCAATCACCTGTGCGCCATAGCTCAGCGCGCCGGCCAGCTTGCCGGCTGCGATCTTGCCCTCCGGCACCAGCACCACGCACTTCAGGCCGGCGCGCGCGGCGTAGGCCGCGGCGGACGCAGCCGTGTTGCCGGTGCTGGCGCAGATGACGGCGCGCGCGCCATCAGCCACTGCTTGGGTGATCGCAGCCGTCATGCCGCGGTCCTTGAACGAGCCGGTGGGGTTGGCAGCCTCGTACTTCAAGAACAGCTCGAACTGGCCGCCGAGGGCCGCGGCCAGGCGCGGTGCCGGGATCAGCGGCGTGTTGCCCTCCAGTAGCGTCACGGGGGGGACGAGTGCGGTGATCTGGATGCGGGGGCGATAGTGAGCGATGACGCCTGGCCAGCCGACCGTAGTGCGCAGGCCGTGTGAAGGCGATGGAGAGAACACGCTGGGATTCTAGTCGATCGCGGCGGGGTGCGTTCACGGGGGTGCATTCATGATTTGGGGCGCGTATGCTTGGCGTAAAAGCGCACCAGGGTTACCCGTATCCCGCCCCTGTCATTCTGAGCGTAGCAAAGCATCTAAACGCCCGCCCCACCAAAGCCTGCGCAGCCACCCATGCCACCCCTCACTGTCATGCTAGCGCAGCGAAGCATGACAGAATCCTTTCGCAGCCTCCAAGAGGTACATCAATGCAAAAGTCGCTGGGGATACTATTTGGTGAACGCACCCAATCTGAACTCGCGGCTGATTGAATGGCTGGGGTGCTTTGGTGGATTACACAGGGTCAGGCTTGAGTGGCCTCGGGGCTTGTGGCTGGGCGGGGTGTTTGTCGCTCCGCAGGGCTTTGATCAGTTCATGAAGCACGCTTGTTCCGTATCGCCTTCTCGTAAACCTGAACATAAGCAGACGCGCTGCGCTCCCAGGAGAAGTCTTGGACCATGGCTGTCTGGATCATGCGCTGGATGTGCTGTGGACGGTCGTAGTAGGTGCTCACTGCCCATCCGACCGTATAGTAAACCGCGTGTGCGCTTGGCTCGTAGAACTTGAAGCCGGTGCCGTTGCCCGTTCGCTCATCGTACTGTTCCACCGTGTCATCCAGTCCCCCTGTGGCGCGAACGATGGGCAGCGTTCCGTAACGCAGTGAGTACATCTGATTCAACCCGCACGGCTCGAACAGCGACGGCATGAGGAAGAAATCTGAGCCAGCCTCGATCAAGTGCGCCAGTTCTTCGCTGTAACCGATGAAGCTGCCGATTTGCCCGCCATAGCGCGCCGGCAGCGAGCCAAAAAAATGCTCCAACCATTTGTCGCCGCTTCCCAGAATCGCAAACTGGACGCGCATCTCGCGCACGATGCCCTCGATGCACTGCGCCAGCAAATGCAAGCCTTTCTGCTCCACAAACCGGCTGACGATGCCGATGATCGGGATGTCCGGCGCAGCCGCTAGCCCCATCCGTTCCTGGAGCGCCTGCTTGCAGATCGCCTTGCCCGCTAGGTCGTGCGCTGCGTAGCGAGCTGGGATCAGTTGGTCGGTTTCCGGGTTCCACACCGTGTAGTCGCAACCGTTCAAGATGCCAACATAGTTCTCGCCCTTGTCGTTCAAGTAAGGGGCCAGACCATAACCCTGCTCCGGCGTGCGCGTCTCGCGCGCATACGTTGGGCTGACTGTGTTCACCATGTCTGCGTAGACGATCCCGCCTTTAAGGAAGTTGATCGCTCCGTGATCCTCGAACTTGTCAGCCGTGAAGTTGGACCATCCCAGGCCCAGGTAATTCATGTGATGGGCCGGATACTTGCCTTGGTATGCGATGTTGTGAATCGTGAGCAGGCTGGCCGCATTCCCCAGCACAGGGTCATTCCAATGCCAGAGCTTCAGATAAGCCGGCCCAAGGGCCGTATGCCAGTCGTGAACGTGCACGACGTCAGGGACGAAGCCGATGTCCTTGCACAGTTGCAGACCCGCGCGCGTTAAAAAGCCGAAGCGGCGCGGATTGTCTGCGTAATCGTGAAAGTCCTGGTCGTGATACAGCCCTGGCCGATCAAAGTATTTCTGGCTTTCGACAAAGTGGACTGGGCCGCCCTTGCCATCGGCGATGTGCACGGCGCACCACTCCAGCGCGTCGCCCATCCAGACGCCCATCGGCCCATGAAACCAGCGCATCCCATAGCGTTCCCCGTCAATCCATCCGTAGCGAGGAATCACCACGAGCACCTGGTGGCCCAGGGCGCGCAAATAGCGCGGCAATGCGCCCACCACATCGGCTAACCCACCGGTCTTGGCGTAGGGAACGCACTCACTGGCAATGCACAGAATGTTCATTCGTTAAACGCTGCGATTATCCTATCTCGCTGCTTTGCCGGGGTGCGTTCATCAACAGGGGCAACCCCGTCTTGCGCTTGGGATTGTGCCATCTTCCCCCGCCGTGCTTCCAGTATGCTATGGTGCGTGAGAACGGAACTCCACTGTCACACTACGGCATCGGACGGTCGCCATGCGCCGGCACAGGTGGTGCGCTTGGCGCATCAGCGCGGTGTGACGCTGCTGGCGATCACCGACCATGACACGCTGGCCGGCAATGAAGAAGCCGTGTTGGCCGGTCAGGCCCTCCATGTGCGGGTCATCCGCGGCGTTGAAATCAGCGCGCTTTCGCCGGGCGGCGAAGTGCACGTGCTGGGCTATGGCGTTCAACCGCGCGACCCGCATGTCCAAGCCGAGTTCGACGGGCTGCGGGGCGTGCGAGAGGCGCGCGCCCGTGCGATCTTGGACAAGCTGGCGAGTTTGGGGATTCATATCCCCTTCGAGCGCGTGCGCCTCTTGGCCGGCGACGCCGTGATTGGACGCCCTCACGTGGCGCGCGCGATGGTCGAAGCCGGCATCGTGGCCACGCAGAACGAGGCGTTCGACCTATACCTGGCCGAAGGCAAGCCGGCGTTCGTCGCGCACCTGGGACTCACGCCCGTCCAGGCTGTGCGGCTCATCCACGCAGCCGGCGGCCTGGCTGTCCTTGCCCATCCAGGGTTGTATCTGGGAGATGCGCTGGCGCTGATTGACGAGTTGGTCGAAGCCGGCCTGGATGGCCTCGAGGTGTTCTATCCGCTGCACACACCTGAGCAGGTGGAAGCGTTCGCCCGCCTTGCCCGCGCGCGCAACCTGCTGCTCACCGGCGGAAGCGACTTCCACAGCCTGGAAGGGGAGGGTGCGGCGCCGCTGGGCAGCGTGTCGCTGCCCGAATCGGCCATCACAGCGCTGCTCGAACGCCTGGACAACGCACCATGTTGAGGGAATGGAAATTCTGGCTGGGGATGGCGATCAGCGCCCTGGCGCTCTACTTCACCCTGCGCGATGTGGACTTTGATGCATTCGTGCGCGCCGTTGCAAGCGCAGAGGTCATTTGGCTGTTGCCGGCCACGGCGTGCTTTCTCGCCGCGCTGTTCATTCGCGCCTGGCGCTGGGCCACCCTGATGGGCGAAGCGCACTTCGGGACGGTCTTCCACGCCATGAACATCGGCTATATGCTCAACATGATGCTGCCATTCCGGATGGGCGAGATTGGGCGCGCCGTGGTGATTGGCCAGCGGACGGCGGTGAGCACTGCCACGGCGATGTCCTCGGTGGTTGTGGAACGATTGCTGGATTTGGTGGCGGTGGTGTTGATGTTCGCCGGCTTTGCTGCCTTTATCCCCACCGATGCGACCCTCTCGCGGGCCGCCCTGCTGAGCGCGGGCCTCATCATCGCCCTGCTGATCGCGCTTGGAGTCGTGCTCTGGCAATCGGCGCGCGTGGAGCAGGTCGCAGCGCGCATCTTGGCGTGGCTGCCGAAGGTGGATGCCCAGCGCTGGCTTCAGCGCTACCGCGACTTCTGCGCCGGCTTCAAGTTAATCAACTCCCTTAGGCGGCTGTTGATCGTGGTAGGGACTACCCTCGGCATCTGGCTGGTGCAGGTGTTGCTGGCATACTTCGTGATGGCTGCGTTCTTGCCGGCCCGTTTGGACCAAGCCGGCTTGGTGTTGGTGGCGGCCAACTTGGGCGGCGCAGCACCGTCGGCGCCGGGCGGCCTGGGGCCGGTGCAATTCTTCGCCCGCACAGCCCTGGTCGTCCCATTCGACGTTGACCTGACGCAGGCCACGGCGTTCGTCTTCGTCTGGTCGCTTTCTCAACAGTTGTCGCTCATCGGGCTGGGTTTGTTCGGCTTGCTGCGCATTGGCTTGTCGCTCGGTCAATTACAGCCAGCCAGCGTTGGTCACCAATAACCGATATATGAGTGAGGGCCAATGCGCATTCTGCACGTGCTGACTTACTATCGCCCTCATGTCAGTGGCTTGACCATCTACGTGGAGCGGCTGGCGCGCAGCCTCGCCGCTGCCGGCCAGCAGGTGACGGTGCTCACCTCGCAGTATGACCGCGCGTTGCCGCGCCGGGAACTGCGCGATGGCGTCAACGTGGTGCGTGTGCCCGTGTTGGCGCGGATCAGCAAAGGCGTCCTGATGCCGGAATTCGGCATCACCCTGCGCCGGCTCTTGCCATCGCAAGACCTCGTTCATTTGCACCTTCCTCAGTTTGACGGCGCAGGCGTCGCTATCAACGCCCGCTTGTCCAATAAGCCATCGCTGCTTACCGTGCATGGTGACATCCGCTTGCCCAATGGGCCGCTCAACTGGATGGTGCAGCGGGTGATTAACTTAATGAACTGTATCGCGGGTCATGCGGTAGATCGCGTCGTCTCATACACCGAGGATTTCGCGCGTCACTCGCGCTACTTATCGCGCTATCAACAAAAGCTATCCATCATCCCCCCGCCTATTGAGATCGAGTCGCCGACGCCAGAAGACCTCGAAGCGTTCCGCCACAAGTGGCAGGTCGCGCCGGCGCAGCGCCCGTTGATCGGCATGTGTGCGCGGTTAGCCACGGAGAAGGGCGTCGAGGTGCTGGTCCAGGCGCTCCAGATCATTCGTCGCCAGCGGCCAGGTGCGCGCGTGCTCTTTGCCGGCCCCTACCGCGACGTGATCGGCGAAGAAGCCTACGCGCGGCGCTTGCAACCCGCCTTCGACGCGCTTGGGCCGGCCTGGACCTTCGTCGGCACCCTGCACGGGCGCGAGTTGGCGGCCTTCTACACTATCTGCGATGTCACCGTGCTGCCCAGCTTGAACTCCACGGAGTCATTTGGCCTGGTGCAGGTGGAGTCTATGCTATGTGGCACGCCGGTGGTGTGCAGCGACCTACCCGGCGTGCGGGTGGCCATCCAGACGACCGGCATGGGCAGGGTGGTGCCGGCGGGCGACGCCTCCGCGCTGGCTGCGGCGATCCTGGACGTGTGCGACCATCGCGCCCACTACGTCAAGCCGCGCGCATTCATCGCCCAGCATTACAGCACGGAGCGCACAGTGCGTGACTATCTACAGTTGTATGATTTGCTTACACAGCGACGCACTCCGCCGTTCACACCATCACAAGCTGCCAAGTAGACCCTTCCAGCAAGAGGAGAATGTGATGCAAACTGAGCGTGTGCCTACGGGGACAACCCGCACTAAAGTTGTCTGGTTTATCTTCGGCGCAGCCGTCGGCGCCTTAGTCACATTTCTGGTCATCGGCGCCACGACTGAATCGCAGCGCACCAACCTGGCAGGACTGAGCACAGCGCCGACATCAGGCAACGAGGTGATCCTCTCTGATCCGCAGCCCTTCTTGCCTAAAGTGGCCACCCGCCCGCAGAATACGATGGGCGATGCAAATGCGAAGCTCGTCATCGTGGAATACAGCGATTTCAATTGCGGTTTTTGCCGGCGCTTTTACCAGGAAACGTTCCCCCGCCTGGTCAACGAATATGTCGCCACGGGCAAGGTGCGCATGAGCTATAAGCATTACCCCTTCCTGCGCTCATCGTCGGTTTGGAAGGCGCAAGCGGCGGAATGTGCCGGCGCACAAGGACGCTTCTGGGACTATCACGGCAAGCTCTTTAGCAGTGAGGTAGGCGGCGGCGAGGACGAGGCAAGCGTCAAACAGGCGCTGGCTGGCTTGGCCAGCGAGCTGGAGCTGAACATAGAAGCGTTCACTGCCTGTCTCAACGACAGCGCCATACAACAGCAGGTCTTCAGCGATGCGCAGGAAGGTCAGCGGCTGGGAGTGAGCGGCACGCCCTCCTTTCTGGTGAACGGTCGGCCGCTGGTGGGCGCGCAGCCGTTCGAGGCGTTTCGCGCGCTCATCGAAGAGGAGCTGGCCAAGCTACCAGCGCGCTGATCACGCGCGATAGAGGGCGAGCGCGGCGCGCGCGCCGGCGCCTTCCAGCAGCGCGGCGCGGTTAGCGCCTTTGGCCTTAGCCAGCTTCACGGCCAAGGCTAACACAGCGCGATCGGCGGACGGCGAAGCAGGCGCAGCCGGCGGGCCGCCCCACAGCCACCGACGATGTGTGGGCAGCGCCATCAGCGCGCGTTCGTCCAGCCGCATCAGCGCGCTTGTTGCGTCCGCAGCCGGCAAATTGGCGATTGCGATGATCAAGCCCACCTGATCGCCCACGCTTTGCCAGGCCGGCGCCGCAAGGTCCAAGCCGGCAGAGACGCGCAACGGCACGATCTGCTCATCGCCCAGCGCGACTTGCACAAACGGCAAGTGGGATTCGATGTGCGGATCGCCATCTGGCGCGCGGACGACTGGCAGACCAGCCTGCTCGATCGCGTCGAGGCAAATGTTGTCAATTGCGACCTGGCCAAGCGGGGTGGCGTAAGCAAATGATGGGTCGCACCGAATGGCTGAGTCGTCTCCCTCGGCGGCCGGCGCGAGGATCAACAGAGGGGCTGAGGGCAGCGGCAAGCTGAGCAGCAGCTTGTAAGCGCGACCGGCCAGCGGGCCGATCTCGCCGTGCGTTCCATGCGGCACGACCAGCGCACGTAGCGATCCGCTCAAGGCAGGCTGGGCAGCGTCCTCGATGAATGCCTCGACCGAGGCGCGCAGGCGGCCTGGATCGGCAAAGTAGCTGCGGCCTGCATAGCGTGGAGGGCGAGCGGACATCACAGGCCAAGCTGCTGTAGGCTGGTCGCCAGCGCGGTGAGCATCACCAGAATGCCGATGAATAGTGTGACCGGCAAGATTTGGCGCGAGAGCGCGTTGGTGTCCATAAGGATGCCGTTGGAAAGCTCGACCCGGCGCACCAGAACCGGCGCAAAGGCATTTAAAAATGGATCGACAGGCGCATAGCGCGGACAGAGAAACCAGCCGAGGAATAGGCCACCTACGAAGCCGCCGAAGTGACCCCAGTTGTCAATGTTGCTGCCGGGCGAAAGGCCGATCAGCACGTTGATCAGCAAGATGACGGCCAGGTTGATCAACTGCTGGCGACCGAAGCTGCCGAAGTAGTCCCGATATTTATAAAAGTAGACCAGCAGCGCCCCGAACAAGCCAAACAGCGCGGTGGAAGCCCCAGCCGAACGCCCCTGGGTCAACAGATAGCTGAACACGGTTCCCGACAACCCACTCAGCAAATAGATGGTCAAAAAGCGCGGCTGGCCGTAGAGAGACTCGATCTGGCGTCCCAACTGGTAGAGAGCGAACATGTTGAAGGCCAGGTGGACGATCCCGATGTGGATGAAGTTGGCTGTGAAAAGCCGCCAGTATTCCCCTTGGCCGGCGATCAGCCAAGCAGTATTAGCACCGAAGCGGTCGAGCACGACCGGGTTTTGCGTCCCGCCGGCGAGGGTCATGAGCAGAAAGATGGCGATGTCTATTCCGATGATGACATAAGTCCAACGTGGCCGGCCAAGTGGTATCGGCATAAGATTTTCTACCATCCAGACAGGCGCCGGCGGAGGTTCATCACAAACAGATCGGTTTGCGGCCCACCCGACAATGCTCAGCGGTGATGATGGCGACGATTTGGTCCACAGCTTCGTCCTGGCGGCCAGCTCGGTTCACGACCACATAGTCAAACTCGCACAGGCGCTTCATCTCCTCGCGCGCAGTGGCGATTCGCATCTTCAGACCGTCTTCGGTCTCGGTCTTGCGTTCAGTGAGCCGGCGGATCAATTCCTCTTCGCTCTCCGGGGCCAGAAAGATAGTCACTGCGTTGGGCACGATCTTGCGAATCTTGGCCGCCCCTTGCACATCCACACGCATCAGCACATCCTTGCCGCTGGCGAGCGCGTCGCGCACCTGCTTCTTGGGGATGCCTTTGTAATCCCCGTAAACCAGGCTGTGTTCCAATAGTTCATCGGCTTGCATCATGTCGGCAAAGGTGGACTTGCTGACGAAGATGTAATCCACGCCGTCCACTTCGTCCTCTCGCCGCGGGCGGGTGGTCATGGTGACGACGAACGAGAAATCGTATCCGCGCTCCTTTAGGCGCTTGAGCAACGTGTCTTTGCCCACACCCGATGGACCGGAGAGGACCACCAGCATGGCCGGATCGGGAAAGGAATACAAGTCAGCCTGCGATTTGGATTCACATCCCATCTCCCAGAGGATTGTAGCCTACCTGGGAGGGTGCGTTCATGATTGGGGAGTGCTCAACTTTGGGGTGATTTGGCTCACCGAGATGAGAGGCGCAGAGGGCGCAGAGGAGATGTAAAAATCTCTGTGTCCTTCGCGTCTCTGCGGTGCGTGTTTCTTGTATTAACGTGAGTTCGGATTATCCGCGTCTTCTGCCAATCGGCACCCAGGTTGCTCAGGCAGAGGTGCGGAGCACGCGGGATATTTGCATAGGTCATGACTATTACAGCGGTTAGTAGTAATAAGTTTGCTAAGAGTAGCGACAGTCTGCGAGTCATTCTACTCGGCAGGGCATGCGTTGCTCGCTAGGCTCGCGTAAATCCGAACTGACGTTAGTGAAGTTGGAGCAGATGCGAGCTACCTGTGATCCCGCCTCGCCGACAGGAGCGAATGAAGCGCTCGGTGAAAGATAGCCCGAGAGAAGCGATAATCGTGGACAGGAAGAAGCCTGCGCCGGAGGCGGTTAGGGCAA
>DAOTYZ010000357.1:0-6993 GCA_034434555.1 Candidatus Roseilinea sp. | reverse complement strand
GCGTAGCCGCTCGCGCAGATCAGCATTCATGCCCACGCTCGTCAATGTTAGCGCAGCCGCGCGAGGAGGGTGCGTTCACGCGCAACGCTGCTCGCCCAGAAAGCGCTGCGGAGTCATCCAGGCGGCCCCCGCCCTTGTCATGCTGAGTGCCAGCGAAGCAGGGGCGGTTCGCAAACCGCCCCTGCGCGCGCCCGACTTGCGGGGTCGCTAAGGCCCTGCCTCACCCTTGTCATTCTGAGCGCAGCGAAGAATCTAAACTCGCGGCCGGCTGGGGCGCTGCGGGATTGCTGAGGCGGGGTGTTTGGTAGCCGCGCGGGGATTTGGTCGGGCGGGAGTTTAGATGCTTCGCTGTGCTCAGCATGACAGCCCCCTTTCTTTCCCCCGCGTGCGGGGGAATTAAGAAGGGGGCTTCCCCCGCACGCGGAGGAATTAGGCGCGGGGTTAGTGGCTTCGCGGGGGTGTGGTTGGGCGCGCGTTTAGATGCCTCGCTGCCGCTCAGCATGACACGCTCATTCGTGAATACACCCAACGTAAGATAAAAGAAGCGACGATGGAGGATTGAACAACATTTCTGGGACGAGTTCTAGTATTTGCGCACGATGGCGCGGTAGCTGAGCGGTTGACGGGTCTGGAAGATTTGGGTTTCTTCGCGCACGCGGCGCGCTTCTTCGAGATTAAGTTTGGCTACGATGTAGCCCTCGGTGGTCTCGTCGAGGTCAACAATTACCGCGCCGCGTGGGCCGACGATCATGCTCTCGCCGGCGAAGGTGGTAGCCGGCTCCTCCCCCACCCGATTGGCCGCGCAGATGAAGCAGGCGTTCTCCGCTGCGCGCGCAGCGATGAAGGTGCGCCACTCGGCAGCCCGGCTGCTCTCCCATGCGGCACAGACCAAGATCACCTCAGCGCCGTCCAAACACAGCGCGCGAATCCCTTCTGGAAAGAAAACATCCCAGCCCAACTGTAAGCCAAGCACGCCAGCGGAGGTCTCGGCCACCTCCAAGCGAAAGCCAGGGCGAAAGAGCATTTGCTCCTCGCCCCGCAAATGCACTTTGCGGTATTGGGCGATGAGGTCGCCTTCCGGCCCAACCAGCACAGCGGAATTGAAGAGGATGCTTTCGACCCGCTCCTTGCTGGCCATGCCAAAGGCGATGTGCAGACCTTGTTCATTGGCGCGCTGCGCCATGACATTTGTAGATGGTCCGGGCACGCGCTGGGCCAGTTGGGTAAAGCGCACCCCACATTCGTAGCCGGTGGTCGCCAGCTCCGGAAAGACGATGACATCCACTTTCTGCTCGCTGCTGATCTTGCGCACGAAGTCGGACATTTTGGCCAGGTTCGCCTCCGGCTCGCCTAGCTTAGTCTCCATTTGTACGACTGCTACAGTGATTTCTCGCATCTGGCTTCTCTGAAATGTGGTGTAGAGTGTTACCCCGAGGTCAATCGAACTTGTGTTCTAGCGAGCATTTTAGCCTAGTCGAGGTTGATTCAGGGAGCAAGCACATCCACAAGCCGGCCTGAGTGCCGTTGGGGAGTTGATCAGGATGTCTCGCACGCTCTCTCTTGAACCTTTCAAGCGGGTCTTAATTGGGCGTCCTTTGCGCACAGAGGAGGCGCCCCATCAGGCCGTGAACAATCCGGTGGGGTTGGCGGTGTTTGCCTCCGACGCGCTGTCGTCCACGGCCTATGCCACACAAGAGATTCTGATCGTGCTGGCGTCGGCATTTGCCGTGGCCGGCGCGGGCGTGTTCAGCTTGTCAATCCCGATTGCGCTGGCGATTGCTGCCATCCTGTTTGTGCTGATCGCCTCGTATCGTCAGACGATCAAGGCGTATCGAGGGGCGAGCTGTGGCGCCTACGTTGTCTCGCGCGACAACCTCGGCACCTTCCCTTCCCAGATTGCCGGCGCGGCCCTGTTGGTGGATTACGTGCTTACCGTGGCGGTGAGCATCTCCAGCGGCGTTGACCAGGTGGCCTCGGCCATCCCTATCCTGCGCGGACGGGAGGTGTGGGTGGCCCTGTTTGCGATCCTGGTGATGACGATCATCAACCTGCGCGGCGTCAAAGAATCGGGGACGATCTTTGCTGTGCCGACCTATTTCTTCGTCGCTACTACCTTATTCACCCTTGCTGTCGGCGCATTTAAGGGGTTGACCGGCCAGCTCTCGCCGGTAGAGGGCGTAGAAATGGTGCATCAGACCGCCGAGCCGCTGGGCTGGTTTCTCATCCTCTATGCTTTCAGCAGTGGCTGCACCGCGCTCACCGGCATCGAGGCCATCTCCGATGGCGTGCAGAACTTCAAAGAGCCGCGCGGCCAAAACGCTGCCACGACGATCACGGTCATGGGATTGCTTCTGGGGACGCTGTTCCTGGGGATTACCTTCCTGGCCAACCAGGTGCATGCGATCCCGTCAGAGCGCGAGACGATCATCTCGCAGATTGCGCGCGCCACGTTCGGCGGTGGGCCGCTCTATGGCCTACAAATCGCAGCGACGACCATCATATTAATCATGGCGGCGAATACCGCATACGCGGACTTTCCACGGATCGCGGCGTTTGTGGCCAGCGATGGCTTTTTGCCGCGCCAGCTCGCAATCCGTGGCAGCCGGCTGGTCTTCTCCGGCGGCATCGTCACGCTGGCGATCGCGGCCGGCATCTTGATCATCATCTTCAACGCGCGGACCACGTCGCTTATCCCACTGTATGCGATCGGGGTGTTCATGTGCTTCACGCTCTCCCAGGCCGGCATGGTGCGTCGCTGGTTGGAAGTGTCCAAGCTCAAGCCAGGCGAGGCAGTGAAGATGGGGCAGAGCGTCGCCATTTATGACGCTGACTGGCGGCGCAAGCTGGCGATCAGCGCAGCCGGCGCGATCACCTCTCTGGTGGTGATGGTGATCTTCGCCGTAACCAAGTTCACGCACGGCGCGTGGATCACTCTGATTGTCATTCCGATGATGGTGTTCGTCTTCAGACGCGTGCATCGCCACTATTGCAACGTGGCGCGCATCCTCAGCTTGAGCAAAGAGCGGGTGAAAACAACCCCCCATCTGGTAAGGACCATCGTCCTAGTAGATGATGTGCATCGCGGCACAGTGCGCGTGGTGGATTTCGCCAAGTCGCTCGGTCATGCCTGGACGCCAGTGCATGTGGATTACAACGACCGAAAGACTCACCTGGTACAGCGCAAGTGGCGAGAGCGGATCGGAGAGGGGGAGCTGGTGATCTTGCCTTCGCCCTATCGCCGGCTGGTTGAGCCAATTGTGGAATACGTGCAGAAGGAGCTGGACGCTTATCCGAACGCCTTCATTCACGTCATCATGGGCCAGTTGGTGATGGACTCGCCCTGGGCGCGCCTGTTACACGCGAATAATTCGCTAGGGATCATGTCACGCTTGCAATCCATGGACCGCGTGATCGTCACCGACGTGCCGTATCAACTCCATGCTGAAGACGTAGAACTGTTCCCGGAGAATGAGCCAAGCGAGGGGACAGTCGGTGACAGCGGGTCGCTGGCGGGCGAGCCGAGTGAGGCCGGCAAATCAGCAGTTAGCTAAAGTTTTCACCGCCAGGTCAAAACGCTGTTTGTCCTCGCTGTCGTGATTTAAGGCGCTCGCGCCGGCGATTGCCTTTGGCCATGAGCAACGCACCCCCGCTCAGCGCGCGTATAAGATGCGCCCGCAGTTGGGACAAAAGGCCAGCATTGCGCCGGTGTTGGCCTGCTGGATGAGCTGAGATGGGGGCACTGTGCCGCATTGGCTGCATGCCCCGGCCTTGAGCAAGGCAACCGCAACGCCATTCGGTTTCTTCTTGCGCAGCGCCTCGTAGGTCGCCAAGTCTTGGGCAGGAATGGCGCGACGAAGCGCCTCGCGCTGGGCAAGGTCGGCCTCAACCTTTGCGCGCAGCCTGCCTTGCTCGGCCTTCAGACGTTCGCTGTCCTCGGCGAAGTGCTGCTCGGCCTGGGCCAGCGCTTCTCGACAATGCTGGAGAGCGGTGCGCTGTTGTTCGGCTTGTTCCATCATCGCCAATATCTGCTCGTCTAGCGTGCTGCGCCGACGCTTCAACCCCTCCAGCTCCTGCTGCACGTCGAGCATCTCCTTGGGATTGCGGATGCGGCCGCTATAGAGCCTGTCCTCTTCGGCGGCGATCTTCTCATCCAGGCTCTGCGCTTCTAGCTCCAGAGACTTCAGCTCGGTCGTTGTCTGGCGCAGGGTCTGCTCTGCTTTGGCCAGCTCGGCGCGGGTGTGGGCCAGGGCAGGGCTGCCGGCTAGAGCAGCTTCGATCTCGCGCCAGCGCCGGCGGGCTTGATCCAGCTCCAGGTCTAGCAACTGGAGACGATACAGCGGTTCCGCGCGGGACATGGGGCGCTTAGTATATAAGTGTGTGGGCATGCGCACGAATTAGGGAGTAGCCCACTCGAGCGTGAAGGGACGACCTAAGAAGAACGCACCCCCGCGAATCCGCATAAAGGTAAACTTAGCGCTGACGTGAAGCTCTCCATCATCATGCCGGTCTTTAATGAGGCCGACACCATTGCCGAGATCCTTGAGCGCGTAACAGCCGTTCGCCTAGACCCGGTCGAGAAGGAAATCGTGCTGGTGGATGACTGTTCCAGAGACGACACCCCACACATCCTGAAGACGCATGCGCATCTGCCCAACCTGCGGATCATCACCCATGAAGTGAACGGCGGCAAAGGCGCAGCCATCCAGACTGCGCTGGCGCACATTACTGGCGACATGGTGATCATTCAGGATGCTGATTTGGAATACGATCCGAACGACTATCCAAAGCTCATCGCGCCGATTGTGCGAGGGGAAGCCAAGGTGGTATATGGCGTGCGCGACTTAAGCACACAGCGCTGGTACATGGCACTGGGGAATCGTTTTGTCACTTTCGTCACCAACTTGTTATATGGCGTCTCGCTGCGGGATATGGAGACCTGCTATAAGGCGATGGCGCGCGAGGTGGTGGAAGGACTAAAGCTGGAATGCCGGCGCTTCGATGTGGAAGCTGAGATCACGGCCAAGATTCTGCGGCGCGGTTACACCATTGTCGAGGTGCCTATTCGCTACCAGGCCCGCTACGAACACAAGAAACTCTCACCCGCTGACGGCTGGCCCACCCTCAAGGCGCTGTGGCGGTATCGAAACTGGCGAGGCTAGCTGCGTTGGGCGCTGTGCCTATGACAACCGCGTCTCCCAGCAGCCGACCATCCTGCCAGGCCGGCAAGCGCTGACCGGTCTGTGGCTCATAAACGCCGACAATCACCTGGTAGTGACTGCTGGTCAGCGCCGGCGGCGCAACCATCGCGTGGGCATCGCGCATCGGCTGCCCGATCGCCCAGCGCGTCATGGGCAAGCGCGTGTTGAGCGGCAGCCGGTCGCTTTGAAATGCCAAACGCCCTGTCTCGTCGAGCACGTGCACGAACGTCTTGTAATCCTGGGTGATTGCCTCTGGCAAGGACCATTCGAGGACGACATAGAACCAATCGCCGGGGATCACCTCTGCGCGTAGCCAGGCGCGCCGCAGGCTCACGCGCGCGCCGGGGCGCTCGCCAAAGACTACGTCCACTGTCTGGAAGGCGGGGCGCACAACCGGTCGGCGCTCCAGGCGATATAGCGGCAGGCGAATCTGGGCAAAGTTAAATTCACCGATCTCATATCCGTTGGCCCATAGCGTGGACTCGATCAGTCGCTGCGGATCCACGACATCGTCTTGCCAGAGCATCAGCCGAACGCGGGTGAGCTGCTGCGCGTTGAGCACGGCCAGCACGGGCTGGTCGTCGGCGAGCACGCCATGCAGGCCTGCCGGCAGGGCCACGAGCGAGGCCGCCTGCGCCGGCGGCCAGTAATATGTCACGGCAAAGTTGTCGCGCGCCATGATGACCAAGTCCCCTGCCTCCAGCGCCTCGACCACGTGTTGGACTGCGCCGCGGGTGTCTTCGCGCTGCAGAGCCGTGTCGGTCAAGTAGGCAGAGAGCTGCGGCAGCCATAGCGCGCCGACAAGCGCCATTGCCCCCACACCAAGCCCGCGCCGTGCGGCGGCCCCGCCCAGCAGCACACAAGCTACCGGCGCGACATAGATCAAATAGCGCGGGTGAAAGACCGAGCGATAAGGGTAGAACACGCGCACGGCGACCGTGGCCGCCAGCAGCGGACCGACGATCAAAAGCAATGTCACAGCCAGCGCAGCCCAACGTCGCCGGCTGATAAAACCAGCCAGGCCTAGACCGACCGCGCCGGCCAGCATCAGCCAGCCGGCTTCGGGCAGCGGGCGGCCTAAGCCGCCGCTGGCAAAGCTGTGTAGCCACTCCGCCAGCCGGCCTTCGATGGTGTTCAAGGGGAAGAAGAAGCCATCGTCATAGGCAAAGCCGGGCGAGGCGAATATCAGCCAAGGGATCAGCGCGCCCACCACCCCACCGGCAGCCAACCCAAAGCGGCCCGCCAGGGCTATACGCACGCGCTGCTCGCTGCGCACGACATGCGCTAGGACGAGCAGCGCGTGCGCAGGTAATAAGAAGATTGCGTAGTAGTGACTATAGACCGCGCAGCCCAGCAACACCGCCCAAGCGATGAGGTGGCGCAGGGCGGAGATGGCGCACAGCCAACGCCAGAGGAATAACGTGGCGGCGGTGCAGAGGGCCGCCAGCAGCGCATACATGCGCACCTCTTGGGCATACCACACGACAAAAGGACTGCACGCATAGGCCAGGCCAGCCAGCAAGGCGGGCCAAGCGCGCGGGAATCCCCGCCACAGCGCGCAGGCAAACCCGAGGACAAAGGCCAGCGCTACTGTGTCGGCCAGCGCGGATAACAAGCGCATAGCGAGCTCCGATTGGCCAGCCAGCGCGATCCAGACGTGCAACAGGGCATAGTAGAGTGGCGGACTGCGGTCGCCGGCCGTCGTGCGCGCCATCTCGTCCAGCGACATGCGCGCCAGGTGCCAAGACCAACCCTCATCGAACCACAGGCTTTGTCCGCCTAATCCCCACAGGCG
>DAOTYZ010000356.1:0-6512 GCA_034434555.1 Candidatus Roseilinea sp. | reverse complement strand
GCAAGGGGTGTTTACCAACAGAGGCAAAGCTATCTCTGGAGATGCATTGGTCTAGCTCCCGCAGGCTGCGCAGCCTGTGGGAGGGTAAAGGGGCGTATCTATCATGCTAGCGAGGCGAAGGGTCTAGGGTCGCACTCGGTTAAGCTGCTGCAGGGTCGCTGGGAGTGACATAGGATTAGCGAATGCGCAGATCGCGTGGGAGTTTAGATCTTCGCATTAGCATGGTGGTGAGGCAGGTGCTGAGTGAGCGCTCAGCATGACAGGTATAGCGAGCGAGTGGCCTACGCCCCTACTGCTAAATGCGTCCTTCACGATGCATTCATCTAAGTTATAATATCAAAGAGCGATAAGCTGATGTCTATTCAGCACAGTGCTAGCGTAACGTCCATTGCCTATGACAGGCCAACAGTCTCGGCCACGTCAGAACTGTGTGTGACTGACATGTTAGTTTTTGATTACAGGTAATCAAAGAAAATGGTAAGTCGAATAGCTGTTTGGCTATTGAAGAAGCTTTTATGGATTCTATTTTTGTTACTGAAATACTTAGCTATTCTTATTTTCATTTTACTGAAAAGCATATTTAGATTAGTAATTTGGCTGCTGCGTAGGTTGTGGGAGCGATTGCGACAGCGATCGTCTGAGCAAGACCTACAGACACAGTGGGGGCAAAGCGGCCAAGAACAACAATGGGCAAATACCTATCAGCAAAGCGGGTGGCCATACTGGTCGCAGGGGGGTTCAGGAAACGCATGGGAAGAGGAGAGGCGACGACTAGCAGAACACCAGCGTCAGGAAGAGATGCGATTGCAGCAGCGGCTGGACGAAGAGAAGGAGTGGCGATGGCGGGAGGAGCAGAAGCGCAAAGAGCAACAGCGGCTGGACGAAGAGAAAGAGCGGCGATGGAGGGAGGAGCAAGAGCGCAAAGAGCAACAGCGGCTGGACGAAGAGAAGGAGTGGCGATGGCGGGAGGAGCAGAAGCGTAGAGAGCAACAGCGGCTGGACGAAGAGAAAAAGCACGAAGAGAAAAAGCGACGACTTCTTGAAGAAGAGAAGCGTCGAGAACGAGAGGAACTCGAACGGCGAGAACGCGAGCGGCGCGCACGCGAGGAGCGCGAGCGACAAGAACGCGAACGGCGCGAGCGAGAGGAACGCGAGCGGCGCGCGCGTGAGGAGCGTGAACGGCGGGAGCGCGAGCGACGGGAGCGAGAGGAACGTGAGCGACGCGCGCGTGAGGAGCGCGAACGGTGGGAGCGCGAGGAGCGTGCACGGCAGGAGCGTGAACGTTGGGAGCGTGAACAGCGCGACCGCGAGCGGAGATACTAGCAATCGGAGCGCGCTTACCCGGCAAGCAATGGGCGCGTTCATACTCAGGGGCACAGGCTGCTCGCTTGCTGCGCCAGCGCAGCGAAGTATCTAAGTTCCCGCCCGCTCGAATCGCTGCGGAGTCACCAAGGCCACGCGTCGCCGACCGGCACGACTGCTGTTCCCCCGCAGGCTATCATTCTCAGGCGACCATTCTCATCTAAGGATGTTCCCACACCAATGCAGGAGATGGCTTTGTCCCTACTCATAACGCGCCCACGCCCGACGTACTGGGCGCATTCACCATAAGGGCAACCTTCCACCAAGCGATGCTGTTCGCAAAGGCGAATCTATAGAGGGGGTGGGCGATGGCAATGCCGTCGTTCACTCAGGATTCTGCACCTAGCCATGAACGCACCCCAAGCAAGACTTGTTGGGCAGATACGTCTGAGCGTCCACAAAGACATCCCTAAGCGTGCTCCACGCCCTGTGCTGAGCTGGTCAGCAACCTCCCCGCCGGCTTTCTTCATCATGAGTTAACCGCTCAGCGGGCTATTCTTAACAATTCTCGGTTAATATTAGCCCCGAATAAGCCTTCATTTATGACCTATCCGTCACCGTCCGCCCACGTGGTCGGCGAAGCGTTGTTTGCGCCGCATGTGCGAAAGCCTCGCCTTGACCGGATCGCCAACTGGATCTCCAACGCTACCCATCCGCCCATCATCGGCATCTTGAGCGCCATGATCGCCCTGCTCGCCTCCGCTCGACAAGACGCCTGGGGATGGGTGGCGGTGTATTTGGGCCTTGCGATCAGCGTGCCGATGCTATACGTGGTCTGGCTGTTTTGGCGCGGCAAGATCGCCGACCCGCAATTGCCCGACCGACAGCAGCGCTTGAAGCCCTACTTTGTGGCGATCGCCTGCGCCGGCGCAGCGACCTGGCTGCTACATGCCTTTCAAGCCCCGCGACTCCTTCAGCAGGTCGCCCTGGCGAACGCAGTTCAATCAACGATGCTCTATCTGCTCACCTTGCGCTGGAAGGTGAGCGCACACTGCGCCTCAGCAGGCGGCCTGGCGGTACTGGCAGGACTGACGTTCGGAGCCGGTGGTCTGCCTTTTATGGCGGCTGTGCCGTTGATAGGCTGGGCGCGGGTGCGCTTGAAGCGTCATGACCTGGCGCAGGTGATCGCTGGCGCACTGCTCGGCGTGGGCGTTGCCTGGATTGTGTTACGTTAGGGGAGATTTAGGGAGATCATGCGGATCGCGTTATTTACAGAGACCTTTCTGCCGCGGGTTGAGGGCGTGACCAACACGCTGTGCCACGTGCTAGAGCATCTCGCCGCGCGCGGCCACGAGAGCCTGCTCTTTGCTCCGGAAGGAGGGCCGACCCAATACGCCAATACACCGATCATCGGCCTGCGCGGCTGGCGGTTCCCGCTATACCCCGACTTCAAAATCATCCCGCCGCTGCCTTCCATTCGCAAGCCCTTGAGCGCGTTCAACCCCGACGTGGTTCACGTGCTCAATCCTTTGTCGCTGGGGCTGGCGGCGATTCAGCAATCGCGCAGTTTGGGCCTGCCGGTGGTGGCTTCTTACCACACCGATGTGCCTGGCTTCATGCGACGTTGGGGATACCAGTGGCCCTCGCAACTGATGGCCTGTTACATGCGCTGGCTGCATAACCGCGCCGACCTGAACCTATGCCCATCGCAAGTGACGTTGGAAGCGCTGCGCCGGCAGGGCTATCGCCGGCTCAAAGTGTGGAGCCGCGGGGTGGACACCGTCCTGTTCCATCCATCGAAGCGCTCGGCCGAGTGGCGCGCGCGCCTGAGCGGCGGGAACCCCGATCAGCCGCTCTTGCTCTTCGTGGGCCGGCTCTCTTACGAGAAGCGCATCCACTGGTTGCACGCGGTGATCAACGCCCTGCCGGATGTGCGGGTGGCCATCGTCGGTGACGGACCGGCACGGGCGGGGTTACAACGCCTCTTCTTCGACGCGCCAGTGGTGTTCACCGGCACGCTGCATGGCGAAGATTTGGCCGCCGCATACGCCAGCGCGGATATCTTCGTCTTTCCGGCAGCCAACGAGACGCTGGGCAACGTCGTGCTGGAGGCGATGGCCTCCGGTCTGCCGGTGGTCGCCCCGCGCGCAGGCGGGCTGCTTGATCATGCCGTGCATGGCGAGACCGCGCTGCTCTTCGAGCCGGAGGATCGCAACGCGCTGGTTGAGGCTGTGCAAGCGCTGGTCGAGGATCCAGCCCTGGCGCGCAGGTTGGGCAGCGCCGGACGCGCGCGCGTCGAGCCGCGCACCTGGATGGCGGTGCTGGACGGCCTGCTGGAGGACTATCGCAGCGTTATCGCGGCACGTCGCGCGAAGGCGCACCCATCGTTGGCCTCGCGCCGGCTAGCCGATGGCCTCTGAAGCGGCATCCCCCTCAACAGTCTGGCGGCTGGCAGGCATCGTCTCAATCAGCTTTGGCCTTAACTTGGTCAGCGCAACGCTTGAGCCGGCGCTGCTGGGCCACAAAGTTATCGCCCTATTCCCCGACCGCGCCACAGACGCGGCTGCTTTTGGCGCGATCACCTTCGGCGGCTTGCTCGTCGCGGTGGTCGCTCAACCCCTGATCGGCGCGTGGTCCGACCGGACACGCTCTCCGCTGGGGCGCAGGCTGCCTTTCATGTTGACCGGGACGATAGGGCTGGCGCTGGGGCTTGCCCTGATCGCATCGGCCCGCGACCTCGTCGGCTTGGTGGGCGGATTGCTCATCACGCAGCTCGGCCTGAACAGCGTGCTGGCCACCTGGCAGCCGGTGATCGCTGAGGGTGTTGCGCCCTCTCAGCGCGGGATGGCCGCAGGGTTCAAGGCAGGCTTCGACCTGGCCGCGGCAATCGTCGGCCGGCTGGCTGCTGCCGAGCTGGTGAGCCGCGTGCCGGAGTGGGGCGAGCTGGCGTTGTATGCCACCATCGCTGCGCCGATTCTCGCAATCGTGTTCACACTGGTCATCACCGTGGCGGCGATGGGCAAGAACGTGTTCACTGCCACTGTGGTCAGACCAGCCGAAGGCAGCTTGCGCGAGATGTTCGGCGTGGATCTACGCGCCTATCCGGTGTTCGGCTGGTGGTGCGTCAATCGCGTGCTGTTTTGGGCCGGCATGATCGGGGCGAGCGCTTTCTTGCTGTTCGCCGCCCGAGATGTCTTCGGCCTCAGTGAGCCGGAGGCACAGCGCGTCATCGGCCAGGTCAGCGTGGTGCTGGGGCTTGCGTTGGGGGTTGTGGTGCTGCCGGCCGGCTGGCTGGCCGATCGGCTGGGCCGGCGGCCAATCATGATCGCTGCGGGCGGCATCGCAGCGCTCGGGGCCGGCATGGCCGTGGCTGACTTCAGGCTGATTTTGCCGGTGGCGATCCTGATCGGCCTGGGGGCCGGCATCTACCTGAGCAGCAGCCTGGCGCTGATCAACGACATCGTCCCGCAAACGGACGCCGCGCGCTACTTAGGCATAGCGAACATCGCCACTGCCGCGGGCAGCGCGCTGGCCAGGCTGGGCGGCGGCGTGACGATCAGCAGCTTCAGCAGCGTGCCTGGGTTGGGCTATCAGGTGCTCTATGCCATCGTCGCGCTGTGCTTTCTGCTCAGCGCGCTGGTGATTGCGGCGGCTCCGCGTGTGGCTGTCCCTGTGTACCAGGCGACCAATATCCCCAGTCCTGGCCGCGCCAGCGCGCAGGCAGGAGATTGAAATAAAGCAAAAGGCAGCGCAGCGACGAATGGGCCACCTTGCGCGCCACCCCACGCTTGAGCCGGCGATGGTCGCGGGCATAGACGATGGCATCCGGCGCGAAGCGCGTGCGATAGCCCCGCCGCTGAATGCGCCAGGCGATCTCCGAATCCTCGTTGCAGGTCAACGTGAGGTCGAAGCCCCCTACCGCCTGAAGGACCGAGCGACGAATGATGAGGTTGGAGCCGGTGGCGGCGGGGATGCCGAACGCCGCGAACAGGCGCTGGCCACGGGTGAACCAGCGGTAATAACCCTGAAAGTGATCGCGCGACAACTTCGGGCCGTAGATCGCGCCGAGCCGGGAGTCGTCCGTGTCGAGCTGCGCCAATCGCTCGAAGTAGTCCGGCGCAAAGGTCACATCCGCGTCGGTGAAGAGCAGCCAGGGGGCGTGCGCGGCCTCAATGCCGACCTGGCGGGCGACTACCACGTTGCAGGCCCGCTCGATGACAACGGTTCGCTCAGGACGCGTGTTGCGAATGATGTGCGGCGTCTCGTCATCGCTGCTATCCACGACGATCAACGAGATGTCGTCGGGCAGCGAGGCGAGGAAGGCGCGGATGTTGTGCCGCTCGTTGCGCGTGGGCAGGATGATGGCCAGGTCAGATCGTTGCACAGCTAGTCATCCTCGTCGCTCAGCAGCCAACTGGCCAGCCGGCGTTCTAATACGATGCGCGCTTTGCTGGGCTGTTCCTCGCTTGGCATAATCGCCAGATGACAGGCCCGCCAGCCCTGACGCCCCCACCGGTTAAGAACGCTGGCCAATTGCTCGTCGAAGCAGTTTGGATCAAGGCTCACCGTCTCGACGCGATACTCAAAGCGCTGCACCCCGTAACGTTCCTATACGGACGTTAGGGAAACATTAAGACAACGCGAGTTCGGATTCACACAGGAGCGTTTATGGATATCGTTCAGCTCGTCATATCAGCCTGTCACGCCAGGGGCATAACGCCAAGCATCCAAAATCCCGCCCGACCGAAGCTCCGCGAAGTCACTTATACCCAACCCTACTGTCATGCTTCGCTGGCGCGAAGCATGACATGGAGTGTGGCTTTGGCGATGCCGTTGCCCGCCCAAGGTTTGGCTAAACGCACCCGCGCTCAATGGATGCACGTTCACAGTTGTGTTGGTGGATTCCAGACTCGCGCCCTCCTCGTCCCATCATCTGCCGGTTTCAATCCGGCCAGATTTCGCAGAATCCTCTTGACATCTTAGAACATTTGTTCTAACCTAACGGTCGCAGATTCCAAATCCGGAGGTGTTGAATGACCAACTTTACGACCGAAGTGGTGACGCTGGGCGAATTGATGCGCGCGCAGCGCCGCGACGCCGTGCGGGCATTCGCCGTGTTTTTGGCCGTGGTGCTCTACGCCGCCGTGCTGGTTTACACCGGCGTGCATAACTTCAACCTGCTCAGCCGCACCGTGCCGGCTGACCAGCGC
>DAOTYZ010000355.1:0-2883 GCA_034434555.1 Candidatus Roseilinea sp. | reverse complement strand
GGCGTGTTCCTCTACGACTTTGAGGGCCGGCGCTACTACGACATGGCCGCCGGCATCGCCACGATGAACGTCGGCCATTGCCATCCCCGCGTCGTCAACGCGATCGCCGACCAGGCGCGGACGCTCATCCACGCTGCCGCGCACGTCGGTTACATGGCGCCCTACGTGGAGATGGCCGAGACGCTGCGCAGCCTGCTGCCGCCCCCGCTGGACCGCGGCAAGGCGCTGCTGGTGAACAGCGGCAGCGAAGCGGTGGAATCGGCGATCAAGCTGGCGCGCGCGGTGACCGGCCGCAGCATGGTGCTGGCCTTCATTGACGGCTTTCACGGCCGGCCGATGGGCGCGCTGGCGGCCACCGGCAGCAGCAGCGGCTATCGCCGCCACTTGGCCGGCCTGCTCACCGGCGTAGAACACGTGCCCTATCCCAACTGTGGGCGCTGCGCTTTCGGCCATGGGCCGCGCATACCTGACCAGTGCTGCGGCCAGTGGCGCAACTTCATCCAGCTCACGCTCGACAAGCTGGTGCATCCGGATGACCTGGCCGCGATCCTCGTCGAGCCGATCGCCGGCGAGGGCGGCTACCTCATCCCGCCGGACGACTTTCTGCCAACCCTGCGCGCCATCTGCGACCGCACAGGCGCTTTGCTGATCGCAGACGAGGTGCAGACCGGCCTGGGGCGCACAGGCAAGTGGTTCGCGGTCGAGCACAGCGGGGTGGTGCCCGACATCGTGGCGATGGGCAAGGCGATCGGCGGCGGGCTGCCGCTGGGCGCGATCGTCGCCCGCGCCGAGCTAATGGATCAGTGGTGGCCGGGCGCGCACGGCAGCACCTTCGGCGGCAACCCCGTCGCCTGCCGAGCCGGCCTGGAGACCATCGCCATCATCCGCGAGGAAGGGTTGATGGACAACGCCGTCCGCGTCGGTCGCCGGCTGATGCAGCACTTTCAGGCCGCTCGCGCCCACCTGCCGATCATCGGCGACGTGCGGGGCAGGGGGCTGATGGTGGCGGTGGACCTGGTGGATGAAGGCGGCCAGCCGCTGGCCACCGACCGCCTGAAGCAGGTGATCAAGCTGCTGGGCAAGCGCGGCGTGGTGGTGACCAAGTGCGGCCCTAGCGCGCTGCGGCTGGCGCCAGCGCTGATCCTCACCGAGGCCCAGGCCGACGAAGTGGCGACCCTGATCCTCGACGCGCTGGCCGAGCTGAGCTGACCATGCTGGCCGTCGTCAAGGAAGGCCCAGGCCCTGGCTTTGCCCTGCGCGATGTGCCAAAGCCCGAACCAAAGCCAGGCTGGGTGCGCGTGCGCGTGCGCGCCGTCGGCATCTGCGGCACGGACATCCCCATCTTTGAGGGCGTCCGCAAAGTGCCCTACCCGCTGATCCCCGGCCACGAGTTCGCCGGCGAGATTGACGCGCTCGGCTCAGGCGTGCATGGCTGGCGCGAGGGCGACCGCGTGGCGGTTGGCCTGGTGATCGGCTGTGGCGAATGCCCTGCCTGCCGGCGGGGCGAGGAGAGCCAGTGCGAGCGAATCACCGAGATCGGCATCCACATCAACGGCGCATTTGCCGAGTATGTGCTAGCGCCGGCCAAAGTCCTCCACGCCCTGCCAGCGCACTTGAGCTATGCCGACGGCGCCTCGGTTGACCCGCTGGCGTCCAGCTATCGCGGCATCCGTCGCTTGGCGCTCCAGCCGAGCGACGACGTGGCGATCTTCGGCCTGGGGCCGATCGGCCTCTACGCGCTCCAGGCCGTGCGCGCCCACGGCGTCCGGCGTGTGATCGCAATCACCCCACGGCCTGGCTTGCGCGCCGACCTGGCCCGCGCGCTGGGCGCAGATGCGGTGCTCGCGGCTGAAGATTGTCCTGACCTGGTCGAGGGCGTGCGTGCGGCCAACGATGGTCACTTGCCCTCGGTGGTGATCGAGGCCGCCGGCAAGCCAGCGGTCATCGCCGACGTTGTGCGCGTCGCGGCGATCGGCGCGCGCGTATTGCTGCTGGGCATCTTTCACCAGCCGGCGACCTTCGAGCCGGCGCAGGTGATTCGCAAGGAGCTTGTCGTTTCGGGCAGCTTCTGCTATAACTGGTTCGATTTTGCGGCTAGCCTTGACCTGCTCGCGCGCGGACTGGTGCGGACAGCGCCCGTGATCACGCACCGCCTGCCGCTGAGTCAGATCGGCGAGGCGCTGGCCGCGATCCATCGCCGCGAAGCGGTGAAGGTGATCCTAGAACCTTAAGACGCTGTGTTCACGCCAACCCTCATGACAAAAAGGAGTGATAACCGACCATGAGACCGATGACCAAAAACCTACCGATTCGCGCGTTGAGTGCTTTGTTCACCGCCAGCCTACTGCTGGCGGCGTGCGCGCAGCCAGCGCCGGCGCCGCAGCCCCAGCCGGCAGCGCCGGAGCAGCCGACTCAGCCTGCCCCGACCCAGCCGGCAGCGCCGGCACAGCCTCAGCCCACAGAAGCACCAGCGCCGGCAGCCGAAAACGTGCTGGTGGTCGGCTTGCCCAAGGCCGATACCCGCACCCTCGACCCACACCGGCAGTATGAGATCACCCCGCCGCAGATCATGCGCGCGATCTACGAGACGCTGGTGACCCTGCCCGACAAGGGTGCCACGATTGACCGCGTCGAACCGCTGTTGGCCGAGTCGTTCGAGATCTCGGACGACGCGCTGGTCTATACGTTTAAGCTGCGCAGCGATGTCAAGTTCGCCAGCGGCAGGACGATGACCGCCGACGATGTGGTGTTCTCGTTCAAGCGGCTGGGCAACTTGCAGGACAACCCATCCTGGTTGTTCAGCGATCACGTCGCCTCCATCGAGGCGGCTGACGCCAGCACGGTGAAGATCACGTTGAAGGAGCCAAACGCTGCCTTCCTCTC
>DAOTYZ010000354.1:0-2360 GCA_034434555.1 Candidatus Roseilinea sp. | reverse complement strand
ATCGCTCCTGAATATCTGATGAGCAGGTGCTATTCTAATGTAACGTGAGTTCGGAATTTGAATGCGTGTGCTCGGCGTGAAGCGCAAAATACCCCACCCCACCCTTGTCATTCTAGCGCAGCGAAGAATCTAAACTCTAAACGGGTGCATTCACGGCCAGGGGCAAGGCTAATTCTCACGCGGAGAACGCGGAAAGATAATACCGGCGTCTTCTGCGGCCCAGAAGCGGGGCGTCCAGAAATCGCGTTGCCCCTATTGGTGAATGCACCCCTGCGCGAGTTGCTTGTGATAGCATTGCTGGACATGGCCGTGATCTTCCCCTTTACCGCGATCGTCGGACAGGAGCGCATGAAGCGCGCACTGATCCTGAACGCGATTTATCCCCAAATCGGCGGGGTGCTCATCCGTGGCGAGCGCGGCACCGCCAAGAGCACGGCTGCCCGCGCCCTGGCGGCCATCCTGCCGGAGATAGACGTTATTGAGGATGACCCGTTCTCCTGTGACCCGGCCAATCCAGCGGATTTCACCGAGGACCTGAAGCGGCGCGCAGCCGCCGGCGAGCAATTCAAAATCGTGCGCCGCAAAACACGTTTTGTCAATCTGCCCGTCAGCGCAACCGAAGATCGCGTGGTCGGCACGCTCGACATCGAGAAAGCCATTCAAAAGGGCGAACGACACTTCGAGCCAGGCGTCCTGGCCGCCGCCAACCGAGGCGTCCTCTACGTGGATGAAGTGAACCTGCTCGATGATCACGTGGTGGACTTGTTGCTGGACGTGGCCGCGATGGGCGTGAACGTGGTGGAGCGCGAGGGCATCAGCTTCAGCCATCCGGCCCGCTTCGTGCTGATCGGCTCGATGAATCCAGAGGAGGGCGATCTGCGACCTCAGTTGCTGGATCGCTTTGCGCTGTGCGTGGACATCATGGGCATCCGCGACCCCCAAGCGCGCATGCTGATCTTGGAACGCAACCTGGCGTTCGAGAGCGACCCGCTCGGGTTTGTTAAAGCCTGGGAGCCGCAAGAGCACGCGCTCACCCAAGAGATCGCCCAGGCGCGCGAGCGCCTGCCAAACGTCAGGCACACCCAGCGCGACCTGGCGACGATCGCCAATCTGGTCGCCAGCCTGGGCGTAGATGGCCATCGCGCCGACTTGGTGATCTTGAAGACCGCGCGCGCCCATGCTGCCTTCGTCGGCCGGGACGCAATCACCGATCAGGACATTCTGCTGGCCGCCGAGCTGGCTCTACCGCATCGCTTGAAGCGTCATCCGTTCCAGGACACTGAGCAGGCCATGGCCATGCTGAGCGAGAAGCTCCAGCAGATGGAGCAACAAGCCCAAGCGTCGAACGGTGCACAACAGCCCCCGCCAATGCCCACGGAGAACGCAAAAAAAGCGAAACGGGGCTGAACGAGGACTTGGCGTGCTCGGAAAGCCCCGCTCATCCGCTGCCACAGACGGTTCCTCAAACCCCTCAGAGCGCGCCGGAGTGGTCGGGAGGACAAAAGGCCAGCTTGGGCGAGGCCTTTCGCGCCCGCAAACTGAACACACCGCTGGATAAGATCACGCGCAACATCGCCGGCAAGCGCAGCGCAACGCGCACCCAGCGCAAGCGCGGGCGTTACATCAAGGCGCTGCCGCTCAAGGGCCGCGCCGACGACGTGGCGTTCGACGCCACCCTGCGCAGCGCTGCCATACACCAGCTCGCCCGCCGGCAACGCTGGTCTCAGTTGAGCGGCGCGGATGGTCAAAAGTCCCCGGCCTTCCATATCTCGAAGACCGACCTACACCGCAAAGTGCGCGTGCGACGGGCAGCGAATTTGATCCTGTTCGTCGTGGATGCCTCGTGGAGCATGGCGGTGGCCGAGCGCATGGCAGCGACCAAAGGGGCGATCATGTCGCTGCTCACCGACGCCTACCAGCGCCGCGATCGCGTGGGGCTGATCGTCTTTCAGAAGAGCGCTGCCACGCTGGTTCTGCCCCCCACGTCGTCTGTTGAGCTGGCCCAGAAGGCGCTGCGCGAGATCCCGGTCGGCGGCAAGACGCCGCTGAGCGCCGGCCTGTTGCTCTCACTCCAGGTCATCTTGCGCGAACGCCGCTTGCATCCCGAGGTGATGCCATTGCTCATCCTGCTGACCGACGGGGCCGGCAACGTCAGCGTGGGCAACCTTCCCCCGCAGGTCGAGGCCCACCGCATCGCCAACCAGATTCGCGATGCGCGCATCCGCGCGGTGGTGATCAACATGGAACACGTTGCTTTTGATCAGGGGCTGGCCCGCAAGCTGGCCGAGCACATGGACGCGCGCTGCCTTTCGCTGCGCGAACTGCATGCCGACGTGCTTTACGAGGCGGTGAAACAGGAA
>DAOTYZ010000353.1:0-4035 GCA_034434555.1 Candidatus Roseilinea sp. | reverse complement strand
CTGGCCGCGCGGTCGCTATAAGGTGGAGATCTTCTTAAACGACGCCAGCGACCCGGCCCGCACGCTGAGCTTCGAGGTGCGGTAAACAGCTTTCGCCGGTGGTGAACTGCTCAGTTAGAGAGGATGCGAGGGCTGCTGACGCAAAGCAGCCCTCGCATCCTCTTTTTGGATAGTGCACGCCTCCTGTAGGCTGCAGGTCTGCTCACCACCCATCAACGCAGCACTTGTGCTGACGCACCCTGCCCAGGGGGATGAACCGTTACGGTCCTAGATATAATCGTTGCTGAGAAGTCGTCGAAGACATGAGCAGTTCAATCCCGAATAAAGGCACCGCGCTCGTGTTGGAGATCCTGCCGGCATTCTTTGGCATATACGGCATCGGCTGGTTATACGCCGGCAAAGTGGCGACTGGCCTCATCCTGTTACTGACTGGATTGGTCGTGATCTGGGGCAGCTACGCGGCTATCTTCCTCCTAGGTGCTTTGACGCTGGGGCTGGGATTTGTGTGTATCTGCGTGGTGATCCTTTTACAAATATTCATCGCTGTCTTATCCGTCTTGTTATTGAACAACGCGCTTGAGCGCGCCGGCGAATTGTCGCCGCGCCCTTAGAGGACACGCAGCGCAGCCGACAGCATGGCACGGCTGCTTAGCCCCTAGCGCGCGCAGCCAGCGCCATGCCCTCATCTTCCTCAACCGGCAATGCCAACAACGCCTGTAGCCTCCGCCAGGCGTCCACTGCCTCCTCGAGCGTGGTCGGCACAAAGCGCAGCGCGTCGCCCGGCAATACTTGCGCGACGCGATGTAGATCGGCTTGAATGGCGATGGCGATCACCGGGTAGCCACCGGTGGGCTGGGCGTCGGCGGTCAGCAAGATCGGCTGGCCGTCGGGCGGGAGCTGGATGACGCTGGGGAAGACGCCGAACGAATCACGCACGCGCGGCTGATCTATCTCAATCTGCGGGCCGCTCAGGCGCAGGCCGATGCGGTTGGATTGTGTGCCCACCCGCCATTCGTGCGCGATCAGCGCGTCGGGCACCGGCCCGTCGAAGGGGAGCACGCGCACTCGCGGCGCGTAGTCCGGCGGCGCGGGCCAGATTCGCCCAACTCGGCGTGCCAGATCGCCCGCCGGCTGCGCCGCAACCACGTCCCCTGATCGCAAGGCCCGCCCAGCCAGGCCGCCGAACTCGCCCGGCAGATAGGTGCTGCGCGCGCCAAGCACAGGAGGGACATCTATCCCGCCGGCCAGGGCCAGGTAGGCCCGTGCCCCCCAGCGACGACCCTCAAAGGCCAGCTCGCCGCGCCCGGCCAAGTAATGGGCCGTCCAGGGCGGCAGCGCCCTGCCGCGAAAAGTCGCGCCGAGGTCAGCGCCGGCCAGCGCGATCGCACACGGCGCAAGCACCTCAAAGGCAGCGCCTGGACCGGTGATCTCCAGGCAGGCGGCATCGGGCGGATTGCCGACCAGGCGATTGGCGATGACGCACGCGGCGCGGTCCATCGCGCCACCGAGCGGCACGCCGAAGCGCTGATAGCCGGTTCGCCCCAGGTCCTGGATCGTGCAGAGCGCGCCGGCGGAGATCACGCGCAACATGCCACGAACTGCACCTCGTCGCCAGCGCTCAGGAGCGCCGGCGGGGTGCGCTGTGGGTCGAAGAGGACGACGTCGGTCTGGCCGATCAGGTGCCAACCGCCCGGCAGGCGCGCTGGGTAGATGCCGGTGAAGCCTGCGGCGATGGCGACCGAGCCAGCCGGCACGCCGGGGCGCGGCGTGGCGCGGCGGGGCAAGGTCAGCGCCGGCGGCAACGGACCGATATACGGGAAGCCGGGCGCAAAGCCGATCATCAGCACGCGCCACGGCTGCGCGGTGTGCCGGCGGATCAGCTCGTCCGCTGAGAGACCGAGCGAGCGCGCCGCCTCTTCGAGATCAGGCCCATCGTAGCGCACCGGTATGGTGACGATGCGGCCTTTGGGTGGTTCTGGCGTGCCAAGCTGCGCGATCTGGGCTTCGATCGCGGCGATCACCTGTGCCGGCGTCCAATGCAGCGGGTCGAAGCGGATCAACACCGAGCGGATGGCCGGCAGGACGTCGAACGCTGCGCCCAGCGCATTGGCCAGAGCGTGGGCATGGGCATTGGCCGCCGCCACGTCCGCCAGCGCGCACTCGGCGAGCACGGCAGCCTCGCCCATCGGGAGGATGCGCCAGTCCTTCATCGCACGCCAACGCAGAGGACGCCGGCTTGGGCCAACGCACGGCGGAGATGTGCCGCGCGCTCGGCAGCGCCCGATGTGTCGCTGTGAACGCAGATCGTGTCCGCTGCGAGCGCGAGGCGCGTCCCGTCGTGCGCTGTCACCTCGCCATCAAGGACCATCGCCAGCGCCTGGGCCGCGCACTGGGCGGGATCGGTGATCAGCGCGCCGGGCAGCTCGCGAGGGCGCAGCGTCCCGTCGCGTTCGTAGGCGCGGTCGGCGAAGCCCTCGCGCAGCACGCGCAGGCCGGCAGCCTCTCCGGCGCGCGCCAGCGCCGAGTCGGGCGGCGCGATCAGCGCCCACCCTTGGCCGAACTCGGCGATGACGCCAGCGATCAGCTCGGCCAGCCCTGTGTCGCGTGCCGCTTGGTTGTAGAGCGCGCCGTGGGGCTTGACGTGGGTGAGCGCGACGCCGACCTGATCGGCGAGGCGCTGAAGGCTCTGAATCTGCGCGCGCAGCGACGCAGCCAGCTCAGCCGGCGGCATCGTCAGGGTGCGCCGCCCAAAGCCGGCGCGGTCGGGATAGCCGGGATGCGCGCCGGCGCTCACTCCCAGCCTGCGGCACAGGGCCAGCGCCGTGCGCATGCTGGCCTCGTCGCCCGCATGTCCGCCGCAGGCGATGTTGGCCGCGGTGACGTGGGGCAGGATGGCTGAATCATCGCCGATGCCCTCGCCACAGTCGCAGTTCAGGATGACATGCGCCCGGTATGGCTGCGTCATGCGCATGAATTATCTACCTCAGGGCGAGTTGGGATGCATTCGGGCGCATTCACCAATAGCGAAGCATATAAAAAAACCGCCCGACCACATCGTAGGGGCGCATCGTAGGGGCGTAGCACCGCTACGCCCCCCGCGTGCGTAGAGGGTGTGGGCGATGGCACTGCCGTCGCCTACCCAGGTTCTGCCCCTCGCTATGAACGCACTCCTCAGCGCCCTCACAGATGCCCTCACTAGAATGTGTCGTGAGGTGTGACGTGGCAAATTACTTGCGGATCGGCGCGAGCGCGGTGCTGTTGGTCGTCCTGATGATCGCCGGCTGGGTCGTCCTGCGCCCGCCGGAGGCCAGGAGTGAGGCGCGCGCGACGGTGGCCGGCCTACAGCGCGATGCCAGTAGCGACCGCTTCGCCCGCGCCTTGCAGGTGCGCCCGTTTGAGTTCCCGCGCGACCATGGGCCACACGATGACTATCAGACCGAGTGGTGGTACTACACGGGCAACTTGCTTGACCCGTCCGGCCGCCACTTCGGCTATCAGCTCACCTTCTTTCGGCGCGCGCTGGTCCCGCCGGACGAGCAGGCACAGTTGGCCGGTCGTCCCTCGGCGTTTGCGTTCAACCAGGTGTATTTCGCCCACTTCGCGCTCACCGACAGCGCCGCCGGCGAACACGTCTCCTTCGAGCGCTACAGCCGCGGCGCGTCTGGCTTGGCCGGCGCGCAGGCCAGCCCTTATCGCGTCTTCGTCGAGGATTGGTCCGCCGCCAGCATCGCTGCGGATGGCGATGCGACGCGCGTCCGGCTGGTCGCTGCTCAGGACGGCTATGCGATTGACCTCACGCTGACCAATACGAAGCCGCTGATCTTTCATGGCGACCGCGGCCTGAGCCAGAAGTCGCCCAATCCGGAGAACGCCTCGTACTACTACTCAATGACGCGCTTGGCGACCGAAGGGCGGATCGTCACCCCGCGCGGGACGTTCAGCGTCCGCGGGCTGAGCTGGCTGGATCGCGAGTGGTCCACCAGCGCGCTGGACGACGACACCGCCGGCTGGGACTGGTTCTCGCTCCAGTTCGAC
>DAOTYZ010000352.1:0-1646 GCA_034434555.1 Candidatus Roseilinea sp. | reverse complement strand
GCCCTGGCCCAACTGACCGGCCTGCGCGTGATCGCCTCCGGTGGCGTGCGAAGCCTGGACGATGTGCGCGAACTGTTGCTTTATGCGCCGCGTGGCGTGGAGGGCGTGGTGGTTGGCCGCGCGCTCTATGAAGGCACTCTCTCCCTGGCCGACGCACTCCACCTGACCGACCCGACCCTCGCACGCTGAAAGATGCTGGCCAAGCGCATCATCCCGTGCTTCGACGTCGCCAACGGCCGGGTGGTTAAGGGCGTCAACTTCATCAACCTGCGCGATGCCGGCGACCCCGTGGAACAAGCCAGCGTATACAACGACGAGCGCGCCGATGAGCTGGTGTTCCTCGACATCCTAGCCTCGCACGAGGGGCGCAGCACGATGGTGGAGATGGCGCGGCAGGTGGCGGACGAGGTGTTTATCCCCTTCACCATCGGCGGCGGGGTGCGCTCTGTTGAGGACTTTCGCACCCTGCTGCTGGCCGGCGCGGACAAATGCGCCATCAACAGCGCCGCTGTGCGCAACCCCAACTTGATCAACGAGGCCGCCTGGCGGTTCGGATCACAATGCGTGGTGGTGGCCATAGATGCCCGTCGGCACGGCGACCGCTGGCAGGTGTATGTGAACGGTGGGCGCGTGCCGGCTGACCTGGACGCGGTCGCCTGGGCACAAGAGGTTGAGCGGCGCGGCGCCGGCGAAATCTTGCTGACCAGCATGGACACCGATGGCACGCAGGATGGCTACGACCTGCCGCTGCTGCGGGCAGTGTGCGGGGCGGTCAACATCCCGGTGATCGCCTCCGGCGGCGCCGGCAGGCTGGAGCACTTCTACGAGGCGATCGAAGCCGGCGCTAGCGCAGTGCTGGCCGCCTCGGTCTTTCACTACAAGACCTTTCGCGTCGGCGAGGTGAAGCGCTACCTGGCCAGCCGGGACGTGCCGGTGAGGTTGTGAGCGCGCTTGGCCGCGATGGCTGTTTCAGCAACCCCCAGGCCATTCCTTAAATGGGCCGGCGGGAAGACCCAACTGACCGACGCGCTGATGGCGCGCATGCCGCCGGCGTTCGGCACATACCACGAACCCTTCCTCGGCAGCGGCGCGTTCTTCTTCTGCCTCTACCGCGAGGGGAAGCTCCAGCGCGCCATCCTCTCTGACATCAACCCTGAGCTGATCGACACCTACCTCGCCATCCGCGACCAACCGGCAGCGGTCATCCAGCTTCTGGCGGAATTTCCGTACGACAAAACGTTCTACTATCAACTGCGCGCCCGCGACCCCTGGGGGATGAGCCTAGCCGAGCGCGCCGCGCGCATGATTTACCTTAATAAAACCGGCTACAACGGTTTATATCGCGTCAACCGCCAGGGCCGGTTCAACGTGCCGTTCGGGCGTCACAAGTCGCCGCGTTACTTCGACCCCGAGAACCTGCTAGCCGTCTCGCGCGCCCTTCAACGGGCGGAGATCACCTGCGCGCCCTTCGAGTCTGTATTGACGCGCGCGCAGGCCGGCGATTGGGTTTACTTCGACCCGCCCTACATGCCCATCTCGGAGACGGCCCACTTCACGGCCTATCACGCAGATGGCTTTGGGCTGGCCGACCAGGCCCGGCTACGCGACGTGTGCCTGCGCTTGACTGAGATGGGGGTCGGCGTGAT
>DAOTYZ010000351.1:0-4400 GCA_034434555.1 Candidatus Roseilinea sp. | reverse complement strand
ACGGCGCGGTTAGCCTGGCCCTGGCCTACCTCAGCAAAGATGGGGAGGAGAACTACCCCGGCAACTTGCTGGTGACCGTGACGTACACCCTGATGAGCGAGAACACCTTGCGCATCAGCTATCGGGCGAGCACCGATCAGCCCACCATCCTCAACCTGACCAATCACACCTACTTCAACCTGGCCGGCAGCGGGACGATCCTCGACCACGAGATCATGATCAACGCCGACCACTTTACGCCCATTGACGAGGCGATGATCCCCACCGGCGAGCTGCGGCCGGTGGCCGGCACACCGTTCGACTTTCGCCAGCCAAGGCGGATCGGCGCGCACATTGACGAGCCGGACGAGCAGCTTCAACGGGCCGGCGGCTACGACCACAACTTTGTCCTCAACGGGACGCCGGGCGAGCTGCGCCTGGCAGCGCGGCTCTACGACCCGTCCAGCGGGCGCGTCCTGGAAGTCAGCACCACCGAGCCGGGGATGCAGCTCTACACCGGCAACTTCCTGGATGGGACGATCGTCGGCAAGGGCGGGGTGACATACGCGCGCCGCGCCGGTCTATGTCTAGAGACGCAGCACTTCCCCGATTCGCCCAATCATCCGCATTTCCCCAGCACGGTGCTGCGCCCGGGCGAGGAGTTCCATTCGGTGACGGTGTTCGCTTTTGGCACGGCCTGAAGCAGGGGACACACCGACTGCGAGCAACCCGAGGTGGGCGAAGGCACCACCTTCGCCTCACGCCAGCTCAGGCGCGTCCAGGATCAGCGTCACCGGCCCGTCGTTGACCAGGTCAACCTGCATATCGGCGCCGAAGACGCCCTGCGCGACGGGCACCCCTTGCGCCGCCAGGGCGCGACAGAAATAGTCAACGAGCGGCGCGGCTTGCTCAGGCCGCGCCGCGCTGGTGAAGTCCGGCCGCCGCCCCTTGCGCGCATCGCCATACAAGGTGAATTGACTGACGACCAGCGCCGCCCCGCCTACCTCCAGCAGCGAGCGGTCGAAGTGCGACCCACCATCGAGCGCGGGAAAGACGCGCAAGCCGGCGATCTTCCTAGCCAGCCAGTCGGCATGAGCCGGGGTGTCGCCGTGGGCGATCCCGACCAGTAGCAGGACGCCTCGCTCGATCGCGCCCACCACCTGGCCGTTTACGCTGACCGAGGCGCGCCGCACGCGCTGCAACACCACGCGCATCGCACATTAAGCATACCCTGTAGGTAGAATCGCCACCGGCTGATGAATGACTTCTTCGCACCCGCCCCGCCTGCGCTTGAGGCGCTTCGCCCATCGCTCGCGCACATCCTGGATCAAGCTGTCGCCATCGCCCGAGGCGCGGGCGAGATTTTGCGCGCCGGCTTTGCCCAGCTCACCACCCAGCGCGCCGCGCCGGAGATGTGCTTCAAGTCCTCCGAGTTCGACCCGGTGACCGAGTTCGACCACCGCAGCGAGGCGTTCATCGTCGCTGCGCTACAGCGCGCCTTCCCGGAGCATCGCATCGTAGGCGAAGAGGGCGGGGCATACGCCGCCCCCGCTGCCGGCGATGGCGAGCTGATCTGCGAGTGGCATGTTGATCCCCTGGATGGCACGGTGAACTTCGCCCATGGCTTCCCGGCGTTTGCCGTATCGCTCGGGCTGCTGGTGGACGGCTGGCCAACCCTGGGCGTTGTGTATGACCCGATGGCCGATGAGATGTTCAGCGCTGCACACGGGATGGGCGCCACTTTGAACGGACGGCCGATCCGCGTCTCGACGATAGACGCGCTGGAGGCCGCTCTGCTCAATACCGGCTTTCCCTACGACTGCCACGTGAGCGAAGAGAACAACTTCGCCCACTTCATTGCCTTTCAGAGGCTCACCCAAGGCGTGCGGCGCGTGGGATCAGCCGCCCTCGACCTATGCACAGTGGCCTGCGGGCGGATGGATGGCTACTGGGAGCTGAAGATCAAGCCGCACGACATCGCTGCGGGGATCGTCATCGTGCGCGAAGCCGGCGGCACCGTGACGGACTTCGCCGGCGGGCAAGCCATGTTCGCCCGTCAACAAGTCGTCGCCAGCAATGGCCGGCTGCACGCTGCGATGCTCGAGGTGCTCAGGGCAAGCTCAGTTTAAGCCGATACAGTAGCCACACATGGACGCACAAGAGGCAGCGCTGGATCAGGCGTTCGACTGCCCTGGCAACTATCGCGCAGCGAATCCTTCGGCGTTGCGCTGCGCGAAGTGCAACCGCCCACTCGACGTGAAAGACGCGCGGCTTACCCCTACCGGCTATGTCTGCCCGTATTACATCAAGGCGCGGGTGTCCACCTTCTACACCGCCGGCCCACAGCACTACGTCGTTGCAGTGATCATCGCCGTCGTCCTCGGCGTGGGCGTGGGGCTGGCCTTGCAACTGGTAGGACAGGTGAGCTTCTTTGGGTTAATCCTCACCCTCTTCGTCGGCCCGGCGGCTGGCGGGCTGGTGGCCGAAGCGATCCGCCGCGCCAACGGCAAACAGCGCGGCCAATATATCTGGCTGGCCGCGGCCATTGGGCTGGCGATCGGCGCGACCCCCTTCACCATCCTGCCGGCGCTGCTGGCGCTGCTGGTCGGCTCGCCGGGTTTCATCTTCGCACTCATCCCGGTCGCAGGGCTTGCCCTGGCAGCCGGCGCGCTGGTCAGCCGGCTGCGCTTCTGATGGCGACGACGAACGCAACGGCGAACTCGCGCTCGTGCGCGAGCGAGAGCGCCCATTGGCTCAGCCCTTGCACTTCGGCCAACTGGGCAGCGCGCCCATACAGGCGCAGATGCGGTTTGCCGTATGGGTCGTTCACCACCTCGGCCTCGTGCCAGCCAATGCCGTGCCGCGAGAGCGTCCGCACGCCGACCCCCAGCGCCTTAGACGCGGCTTCTTTGGCTGCGAAGCGCGCGGCCAACTCCGGCGCGCGCCCGGCGCAGTAGGCCAGCTCTTGGAGGGTGAACACGCGCCGGAGGAATCGCTCGCCATGGCGTTCAATCGCTGCCGCGATGCGCGGGATGTGGATGATGTCTACGCCGGCGGCGAGCATTCAGCGCCCCTTGAGGGCCTCTGGGGTCTATCGATCGTAGCCGCGGCCCACGCCGCGATAGACAAAGCCCAGCTCGCGCATCTTGCGCGGCTCATATAGGTTGCGCCCGTCCACGATCACCGGCTGCTTCATCAATTGCTTGATCCGCAGCAGGTCGAGGTTCTTGAACTCGTTCCACTCCGTGGCCAGGATCAGCGCATCGCTCCCCTCGGCGACCTCGTAGGGGTCGTTGCATAGCTTGACGTTGTGCAAGACCTGGGCGGCGTTCGGCATTGCCACTGGATCGTAGGCTTTCACCGTCCCGCCCTCGGCCTGGATCATGCGGATGATGTCAATTGGCTGGGAGTCGCGGATATCGTCGGTGTTGGCCTTGAACGACAAGCCGAGCACGCCGATCGTCTTGCCCTCCAGCCGGCTGAGGTGGAAGCCGTTGTTGCCCACCAGCGCGCATACCTTGGCGACGATGTTGCGGCGCGCGTCGGCGTTGATCTGCATCACGGCCTCCAGCAACTGTGGATGCTTGCCTTGGACGTTGGCCATGTGGGCCAGCGCCTTCACATCCTTCGGGAAGCACGAGCCACCATAGCCCAGCCCGGCATCTAGGAAGGCCCGCCCGATCCGCTTGTCGTAGCCCATCCCGTCGGCGACCTCTTTTACGTCCGCCCCCAGCGCCTCGCAGATGTTGGCGATCTCGTTGATGAACGAGATCTTGGTGGCCAGGAAAGCGTTGCTGGCGTACTTGATCATCTCGGCGGTGCGCAGGTCGGTGATCATGATCGGCCCTTGGATGCGCAAGGGCAGATAGAGCTGGGCCACTTTCTGGGCCGCTTCCTCATCGAGCGAGCCAAGCACCACGCGGTCGGGGTTCATGAAGTCGCTGATCGCAGATCCCTCGCGCAGGAACTCTGGGTTGCTGACCACACTAAAGGGGATCGCGCGCGGCTGCCGATTCCTGATGATGTCCGCCACCCAGTCGCCGGTGCCGACGGGCACAGTGCTCTTGTTCACCACGATCAGCGGGTGATCCATGACCTCGGCGATGCGCTCGGCGACGGCGCGCACGTAGCGCAGCTCCGCTTCGCCATCCACGCCCATCGGCGTGTTCACTGCGATGAAGACGATCTCCGCCGGCCCATCCGGGTTATTGATCGCTTCATGGTAAGACGTGGTGAACGACAGGCGGCCCGCAGCGACGTTGCGCCGCACCATTTCCTCCAGCCCCGGCTCGTAAATCGGCATGATGCCCTGCTTCAACTTCTCAATCCGCGCTTCGTCTATGTCCACGCAGATCACGCGGTTGCCCAGGTCGGCCAAGCAGGTGCCGGTGACCAGCCCGACATACCCTACGCCGATCACA
>DAOTYZ010000350.1:0-11165 GCA_034434555.1 Candidatus Roseilinea sp. | reverse complement strand
GATGCACCCATCAAAACTCTGGATGAGATAGCCTCCAAGGTCAAGCCGCGCCGAATGCAGCCGGCTTGTGGGTGAACCGTTCGGGGGTTGATCTACTCGCGCTTGGGTGGAAAGCGCGGCAGGACAATCGCCGGCTCGGGCATCAGGGCGCGGCTGCCGAGCGGGGCAAACGGCGCCAGCGGCGCCGGCGGGCGCTCCGGCAGCGCCAAGATGTAAATCGTCCCGCCCTCCGCAACTTGGGCGGCTTTCTCGACCAGCGCCATCCCGATCAGGTAGCCTTCGCCATCCTGCGCGCACGAGGTTACCGTGCCGATCACCCGCCCGCGCCGGTCTAGGACGGGGTCGCCCAATTTGGCGACGCGGACGCCGCGCTCTTGCAGGCGAAAGCGCACCAAGTGGGCAGTTGCCTGCGCCGCCTTCTGGAGGTAAGCCGGCTTGCCGATGAACTCGGTGGCTTTCTCCACCTTCACGAAGCGCTCGAAGCCGATGTGACACGGGGCTAGGTTGAGCGGGCCGGCCAATTCGTGGCCGTAGAGCGGCAGGCCGGCCTCGGTGCGCAGCGAGTCGCGCGCGGCCAGCCCGCACGGCCGCAGGCCGAGGGCGTGCCCGGCAGCCATCAGCGCGTCCCACAGCGCCGGCGCGCGCTCCGGGTGGACAAATAGCTCAAAAGCCACCCGCTCGCCGGTGTAGCCGGTGCGGGCGATCAGGACATCCTCGCCGGCCAGCCGCGCCGCCATCACGCCAGTGTAGGGCAAGGCCTGGAGGTCGGCGGCCTGCGCCGGCGCGTCGAGCAGGGCCAACAGGACCTCCCTGGCATGCGGGCCTTGCACGGCCAGGTCAACACGGCGCTCGGGGCCGGCCTCCGGCGCGCGCAGGTCGCGCAGGCGACAATCTTCGGCCGGCGATAGGTGGTCGCGCAACCAGGCTTGAACTTTCTCGTCATTGGCCGCGTTCACCACCATCAAATAGCGCTGCGGCGCGATGTTGTAGATCATTACGTCATCCACCACGTCGCCCTGGTCGTCCAGGATGTAGCTGTATTGCGCGCGGCCGATGGCCAGCCGGCTCACGTCGTTGGTGGTGAGCCGGTCGAGGAAGGCGCAGGCATCCGCGCCGCTCAGCTCCAAGACGCCCATGTGGGTGACGTCGAACAAGCCGGCGGCGCTGCGCACGGCCAGGTGCTCCTCGCGAGCCGAGCTGTACCAAAGCGGCATCTCCCAACCACCGAACGCGGCCATCCGCGCGCCGAACCGCCTATGCGTCTCGTATAGCGTGGTGCGCTTGAGGACAGACATCTCCCCTCTATTCTCGCTCATACATCAGAACTGGGATGTTTTGGGTGCGTTCGCCAATCCGCGAATCAGGCGACTGGGCGACCACCAGAAATACTGCGCTTTCTACTTCTCTGCGTTCTCCGCGTCTCCGTGTGGGATCAGACTTGCTCCCAGCCATGAATGCACCTGATCGCCTCGCACTTGTGCTAAAACAGCAGTCATGCGCGTTCTGGCCATCGAGACCTCGTGCGACGAGACCGCTGCCGCGGTGATAGACGACGGGCGCTTCATTCGCTCGAACATCGTCGCTTCGCAGATGGATTTGCACCGGCGCTACGGCGGCGTGTTCCCAGAGCTGGCCTCGCGTGCGCATGTGGAAGCGATCGCGCCGGCCATCGAATCGGCGATGGCCGAGGCCGGCGCAAGCTGGGATTCGCTCGATGCCGTGGCAGTGACCAAAGGCCCCGGCCTGCCCGGCTCGCTGGTGGTCGGCGTCAACGCGGCCAAGGGCATCTGCCTGGCGCGCGACCTGCCGCTGATTGGGGTGAACCATCTGGAGGGCCATATCTACGCGCATTGGCTGGAGAGCGAAGACAACGCTGTACGACAAGCGCTTCACAATGGCGATCCCTTCCCGCTGCTGGCGCTGATCGTTTCCGGCGGCCACACCGAGCTGGTGCTGATGCACGATCATGGCCGTTACCAACTGCTCGGCCACACGGTGGACGACGCTGCCGGCGAGGCGTTTGACAAAGTGGCGCGCCTGCTGGGGCTGGGCTATCCGGGCGGGCCGGCCATTCAGCGCGCCGCCGAGGCCGGCGACCCGCAGCGCTTTAAGTTCTCGCGCCCGCGCATCGCGCTCAGTCTAAAGACCGCGCGGGCCGATAGCGATGCCTACCTCTTCTCCTTCAGCGGGGCAAAGACACACGCCCTGCGCTTGGTCCAGGAACACAGCGGGGAAGATGGCCGCAGCCTGACGCGCAAGCTGGTCAGCGACATCGCCGCGTCTTTTCAAGAGGCGGTGACCGACTGGTTGGTTGAGAAGACCATCCGCGCTGCCGAGGCGTTCAACGCCAAGCTGGTGTTGGTGGGCGGGGGGGTCTCGGCCAACAAGCGGCTGCGCGAGAAGATGCGCGCGCAGTTCGGGGCGCAGGTCTCCTTCCCGCCGCTCTTTTTATGCACCGACAACGCGGCAATGATCGGCGCAGCCGGCAGCTACGCCTTCCTGCGCGGCGTCCGCGATGAGCTGACGATGGACGTGATCCCAGACCTCAAGCTCGGGGATGTGATCATCGGCGAGAGAGGATAATCGGCAGGCATGGAATACGACGTGGTCATCGGCATGGAGACCCATGTCGAGCTGGACACCCAGAGCAAGATGTTTTGCGCGTGCAGCGCGCACTTCTTCGGCGCCGAGCCGAACACCAACGTCTGTCCGGTGTGCCTAGGCATGCCCGGCGCGCTGCCTGTGATCAATAAACGCGCCGTCGAGTTCGCCATCATGGTCGGCCTGGCGCTCAACTGCAAGATCGCCCGCCACACCTTCTGGGAGCGCAAGTCATACTGGTATCCCGACCTACCCAAGGGCTACCAAATCTCGCAATATCAATACCCGCTGGCCTACGACGGCTGGATTGAGGTGGACGTGCGCGACCTGAGCACCGGCAACTGGAGCGAGGAGAGCACCCGCAAGCGAATTCGCATCCGCCGCGCGCATCTGGAAGAGGACACCGGCAAGCTGATTCACGTCGGTGACAAGTCATACGTGGACTACAACCGCAGCGGCGTGCCGCTGCTGGAGATCGTAACCGAGCCGGATATCCACAGCGCCGACGAGGCCTACGCCTACCTGAGCGCCCTTCAACAGCTCGTGCGCTACCTGGGCGTGAGCACCGGCGACATGGAGAAGGGCGCGATGCGCTGCGAGCCGAACATGAGCCTGCGGCCGAAGGGCAGCCGCGAGCTGGGCGTGAAAGTGGAGATCAAGAACCTAAACTCGCTGCGCGCGGTGCGCGACGCGATCGCCTACGAGATCAGCCGGCAAACTGCCCTGCTCGCGCGCGGCGAGGCCATCCAACAAGTGACGCTGGGCTGGGATGAGACCCGCGGCATAACGGTAGTGCAGCGCGAGAAGGAAAGCGCACACGACTACCGCTACTTCCCTGAGCCTGACCTGCCGCCGCTGGAGGTGAGCGATGCCTGGTTGGACGAGCTGCGCGCGCGCGTGCCGGAGCTGGCGCTCAGCCGGCAGGATCGCTACCGGCGCGACCATGGCCTGAGCGCCTATGACGCGGTTCAACTGACCAGCGACCGCGCCGTGGCCGAATGGTTCGAGCAGGTCATAGAGCACGCCACCGACGGCGAGATAGGTGACGATCGCGTGCGCGCGCGGGCCAAAGCCGCGGCAAACTGGATCCAAACCGAGGTCTTCCGGCTCATGAAGGCGCACAATCTAGCCCTCAGCGACATCGGTGCGCTGCGCGTCCAGCCGGCCCAGCTCGCCCAACTCATCCGCCTGGTGGAGGACCAAACGATCAACCTCAACACAGCCAAGCAGGTCTTTGAAGAGATGTTCGCCTCTGGCGCCGATCCGCTCCAGATCATCGAAGCCAAAGGGTTGGCCCAGGTGAGCGACGAGGATGCACTGCGCGCTGTCGTCGCCCAAGTCGTCGAGGCGCACCCATCCCAGGTTCAACAGTATCTGAGCGGACAAGAGAAAGTGTTCGGCTTCCTGGTGGGTCAGGCGATGAAGGCCACCAAAGGCAAGGGCAACGCTCAGGTGATCAACCGTCTGCTGCGCGAGGCGCTGGAAAGCCAGCGTGCGCAGCCATGAGCCTGGCCGAGCGATTACAACCCGCGATCATCCTGGGGGCTGCTTTGCTCGGCCTGGCGCTTGGGCAGTTGGCCTGGCTGACCAAGCCCGCCGAGGCGCTTATCCTGCCGCTCTTGATGATCATGCTGACAGGCACCTTCCTACAGGTGCCGCTGCGCCAATTCGGGAACATGCGGCAACACGGCGGGACGGCCATGCTGAGCCTGGCGCTCAACTTCATCTGGACGCCGCTGCTGGCCTGGTTGCTGGGCTGGCTGTTCCTGCGCCACCAACCGGCGCTCTGGCTAGGGCTGATCATGCTGCTGGTGACGCCATGCACCGATTGGTATCTGGTGTTCACTGGCATCGCGCGCGGCAACCTGCCGTTGAGCCTGGCGCTGTTGCCGGCCAACCTGGGACTGCAACTGCTTTTGCTACCCGTCTATCTTGTGTTGCTGGCCGGCGTAGTGGTCCCGCTGGCCTGGGAGCGCGTCATCCTCGGCGCAGCGCCGGTCCTGCTGACGCCGCTGATGGCAGCGATCGCGTTGCGCTGGGCAACCCGCCAACAGCGGGCCGAGGCCTGGCTGGCGCGGCGCGTGCTGCCGGCGATCCAAGCCATCTGCTTGGCTCTCGCCGTAGCCGCGATGTTCACCGCACAAGGGAGGGTGATCCTCCAGAACCCGACGGTATTCATCCAGTTGCTTGGGCCGCTGCTGGCGTTCTATGCAATCAACCTGGGATTGGGGCTGGGGCTAAGCCGCTGGTTACGGCTGGCTTATCCGGACATGGCGTCGTTGTGCTGCACGACGCTGGCGCGCAACTCGCCACTGGCGCTGGCGATAGCGCTGGCAGCCTTTCCCGATCAACCGCTGATCGCGCTGACGTTGGCGATCATCCCGCTGATTGAGCTACCGGTGTTGGGGATGGCATCGCAGGTTTTGCTGCGGCTGCGGGCCGGCTGGGGAAGCTCCTAAGCGCATTCTGCCCCACCCTGTCATTCTGAGCACCAGCGAAGAATCTAAACTCGCGCCTGTCAAATTGTTGCGGGGTCACCCAGGCTGCGCGGCTCTGGACTGGCGGATGCTTCGCAGCGCGAAAAGGCAGCGGGGCGTTGAGTGAATCCTCGAGGGCTTGGTTTGTCAGGAGTTTCGATGCTTCGTTCCACTCAGCATGACACGCCAAACGACTGCCCCTATTCGTGAATACGGCCCCGGCCTTGGGGGCATTCACCAATTCGCAAATCAGGCGGCTGGGCGACTACGAGGAATGCTGTGCTTTCTACTACCTACTACTCTGCGTTCTCTGCGTCTCCGTGTGAGATTAAGCTTGCCCCCGGTCATGAATGCGCCCCCGGCAACATCATGGCTCATCCGAACTCATATCATTTTGAAGTGGGCCAACTCCCAGAACGACTCCCGCATGTGGTATATTCTCCGCCTGCACCGGCCAATGACTACGGGCTTCCCGCAAGGGAATTAAATGTGCCCGTATAGGCGTGCGCAGACGACGTGTCACAGCATCCTTGCACGGATGCTGCCCAGATGCGCCTCGGCTCGCCATCGGCCGAGGCGCATTTTGTTTTACACAAAAGGAGGTGAGAACTTGGCAATCTCGCGCGAGAAGAAAGAGGCGATGCTCGCCCAATACGTTGATCTACTCGGCAGGAGCCAAGCCGTGATCATCACGCGCTACGGCGGCTTGAAGATGCCTGAGCTGGACAAGATCCGTGCGCAGATGCGCAGCGCGCAAGCCGAATTTCACGTCACCAAGAACACGCTGATGCAGCGCGCAATGAAGCAATTCGGCTACGACCTGCCTCCCGAATGGCTGACCGGCAGCACGGCGATGAGCTTTTGCTTTCAAGACCCGCCGGCAGTCGCCAAAGCGCTGGGCGAGCTGAGCAAAGAGCTGGAGAAGCTCCAGATCGTCGGAGGGGTGCTGAATGGCAAGGCGATCACCAAGAGCGATGTCGAATCGCTGGCGACGATGCCATCGCTCGACACGCTGCGCGCCCAGATCATCGGCGCGATCTCCGCGCCGGCCTCCAACCTGGTCGGCGTGCTCAACGCGGCCATCGCCGGCGTCATCTACGCCTTGCAAGCCCGCATTGACAAGGAATCCCAAGCAAGCAGTGCCACTTAACAAGCTGAAGGAGTGAGAGAACTATGGCAGATCTAAAGGCAATCGTGGAACAGTTGAACAGCCTGACGCTGCTCGAAGCAGCCGAGCTAAAGAAGATGTTGGAGGAGCGCTGGGGGGTGACGGCCGCAGCCGCTCCGGTGATGGTGGCCGGCGCCGCCCCAGCCGCCGGCGCTGCCCCAGCCGCTGCGCCGGTCGAGGAGAAGACCGAGTTCGACGTCGTCTTCGAGGATGTCGGACCCAAGAAGATCGAGGTCATCAAAGTGGTGCGCGCCATCACCAACCTCGGCCTGAAGGAAGCCAAAGACCTGGTGGAAACGCCAAAGTCGGTGATCCAGAGCGGCGTCTCGAAGGAAACCGCCGAGGACACCAAGAAGAAGCTCGAAGAGGTCGGCGCCAAGGTCATCATCAAATAGACGGCACGACACAGCGACCCCAACACAAGGCGAAGCGTTCTGCTTCGCCTTTGTTGCTTATGTGGGCTGCGATAGACGATCTAAGTGAATGGAACAAAGCGCTGCGAGCGCTGCCCTGGCCGCATCTGCTCCAGTCCTGGGAGTGGGGCGAGTTCAAGTCTCGCTGGGGCTGGTCGGCTGAGCGCTGGCTGTTGCGCGCACCCGACGGCGCGCCGCGCGCGGCGGTGCAGGTGCTCAGGCGGCGACTGGGGCGACTGCCGTTCTGCGTCCTGTATGTGCCTAAAGGGCCGGCCTGCGCTGACGAGGCAGCCTTTCTCGCTGCGCTCGACTGGTTGGCGGCGCGCGCCCGCGCTGTGCGTGCCCTGTGGGTAAAGATAGACGGCGACCCACACCTGGCGCAGCCGCCGGCCGAGCGCCCCCAGGCCTTGGCGCGCTATCGCGCCCTGTTGACGCAGCGCGGCTGGCGCTATTCACCCTCGCAAGTGCAATTCCGCAACACAGCACACACCGAGCTGCGGCGCAGCGACGAGGCGCTGCTGGCGACGATGAAGCCGAAGACGCGCTACAACATCCGCCTGGCCGAGCGGCATGGCGTCTCTGTGCGCCTGGTCACTCCGATCAAAGACGCAGACGCCGACCTGCTCTACGAGATGTATGCCGAGACCGCGCAGCGGGATGGATTCCTCATCCGCCCCCGGGCCTATTACCTGGATGCGTGGGATGCGCTGGGCGGATTTGGGTTCATCGCCTATCACGAAGACCGCGCCCTGGCCGGTCTGGTGTTGCTATGTTTTGCCAACCGCGCCTGGTATTTCTATGGTATGTCCCGTGATGTCGGGCGCGAACACATGCCGAACTATCTCTTACAGTGGTCGGCACTGCGCTGGGCGCGTGACTTGGGCCACCGCGTTTACGATTGGTGGGGAGCGCCGGACACCCTATCGCCCGATGACCCGCTGTGGGGCGTCTATCGCTTCAAGGAAGGCTTCGGCGCGCAGTTCGTGGAGGGTCTAGGTGCATGGGACTTTGCGCCGCTCCCGGTCCTCTACACCCTCTACAATCGCATTGGCCCGCGCCTGATCCGCAGCGGCCTGGCCGGCTGATCACACGGCCATACGCTCATGAAAACAGAGATTACGCCATGAGAACCCAAATCATCGCCGGCAACTGGAAGATGAACAAGACGGTAAGCGAGGCCTACGACCTGGCCATCGAGCTGGTCACCGGCCTGCGCGCTGTGCGCGAGACCGAAGTGGTCTTGTGTCCGCCGTTTGTCTCGCTCACGGCGGTCAAATCCGCCATTGCGAACACGAGGATCAAGCTCGGCGCGCAAAACATGCACGACCAGGACAAGGGCGCATTCACCGGCGAGGTCTCGCCGCTGATGCTGGCCGGCTTGGCTGACTATGTGATCCTGGGGCACTCAGAGCGCCGCCAGCACTTCGGCGAGGACGATGACTTCATCAACCGCAAAGTGCGCGCCGCGCTCAAACACGGCTTGCGTCCTATCCTCTGCATCGGCGAGACGCTGGCGCAGAACGAGCGAGGAGAAACCGAAGCCGTGCTCTCCCGCCAGCTCCGCGCCGGGCTGGCCGGCGTGGCGCCGAGCGAAGCTGGGCGCGTCGTCATCGCCTATGAGCCAGTGTGGGCGATCGGCACTGGCCGCGCGGCCACAGCCGCCGATGCTCAGAACCGCTGCGCCTACGTCCGGTCAGAGCTTGGGGCACTTTTTGGCGATGTCGCGGCTGAGATGCGCGTCCAGTATGGCGGCAGCGTCACCGCCGCAAACGCCAAAGAGATCCTGGCCCAACCCGATGTGGACGGCGCACTGGTGGGCGGGGCCAGCCTAAAGGGCGAGGAGTTCATCGCCATTGTTCAATCGATAAAGGGCAAGCTCTAGCGTGCGCCGATGCTGGCGACGGTCTTGATCTTCTTGGCGGCCTTCGGCACAGCGCTAACGCTGGAGCGGATGGCCCATCGTCGCCTGCAAGAAGCATGTATCCTACTCACCGGCAACGTCGAGCTGGCCACCGCGCTCTATGCGGTGGTGTTGCTGCCGGGCGTGGCGTTGCACGAAGTCAGTCACGCGCTGATGGCCGCGTTGCTTGGCGTGCGCGTGCGCCGGCTCTCGCTGCGCCCAGAACGCCATCGGGGCGGCGCGATCCGACTGGGCTATGTTGAGGTGCTGCGCAGCGATGCCCTGCGCAGCAGCTTGATCGGCGCTGCGCCGCTGTTCGCTGGCCTGGCTGCGCTATCGGCCATCGGGATGCTGGTGTTCGACCTGGAGGCCATGCAATTGGCCGTGTCTGAGGTGAGCTTGGCCGCGCTGGTGGACGCGCTCTTGGCGCTGCCGCGCGCCACCGACTCCTGGCTGTGGATTTACCTGGCCTTCGCCATCGCCAACAGCATGATGCCGTCGGCCTCTGATGTGCAAGCCTGGCCGACCTTGCTGGCAGGCCTGACTGCGCTGGCCGTCGTGGCGCTGGCGCTGGTCGGCGCGCCGGCGTGGGCGGCAATCGCGCCGTTGGTTCTGAGCATGCTGCGTTGGTTGACGGCCATCTTTCTGCTTACTGCGTGCATCAACCTGCTGGCTGTTGTCGCGCTGAGGCTGGCTGCCGTCCTCGTGGAGGCGCTTACCGGCCGGCACGTAGAGTTCAGATAACTTGTTTTGTTTAGGATCAGCCCGTGAACTATCAATCGTTCGACCAACTGCTTCACGTGGACGTGCGCTGCGTCCAGGCGATTGCGGGGCATACGGCGCTGCTGGTGATCGGCGATTGCGCGAGCGACATGGCCTGCCAGCTCACTGAGGTCGGCTGCGTCGTCCACCCTGAGCACGACGTGCGGCTGTGGTTTGGCTTGCCCATCCTCACCGCGCCCTTTCCCCTATTTGTCGGCGCGCTCGTGACCGAGCGCAACACCATCCTACAGCACATGTCCCTCTTTGCCTGGATCGAGGACAACGCCATTGACCAGCCCCGCGCGGAGGTCTTCGGCCTGACGCCGTTTGGCGAGCAGCCTGTGCTCTTCTTGCGCGACTTAGACCTTGACCAGCCGGTAGAAGTGTGGCTACAAACGCCTCAGCCGACCAACTGGGCGCGCGTGATTGGCGTGGTGATTGCGACGGCTCAACATGCCGGCGAGCGCCGCACGCTGGCCCTCGATCAGGCTGCCCTGAGCCTCATGCAACGCACGCTTCCCGCCGACGCACAACCTTTCGTGGCCGACTTGGCTGCCGAGGTGGGACAGGGGAGCACACTCAAGGCAGCGCTGCGGCGACGGCGCAAGACCACGTCGGAAGCGCTGATGAATATCTGCGAGGCTTGGCGCGTGCTGACCCGCGCGACCAGCGTCGTGCAATTAAACCCCTGCGCCGGGCACAATGAACAGGTGAGCGAACTGCTGAAGTTGGCCCCTCCGAAGCGCTGGTGAGTTCGCGCTAGAACAGGTCCCGCAAATCACCCTGGTGCGTCTGGAGCAGGTGGCGAATGCGCTGCACGTTAGCTTCATCAATCGGCGGCAGGCCGGCAAATGCGATTTGCTCCGACGGCGTGAGGTCAGAGGCGATCGGCGAGACAACGGGAACACTTATCAACCCGCCGACGCCGCAAACCGGGCACTGCCACGCCAGCGTCACTGTGTTAGATAGGCGGCGAATAAAGCGTAGCCCGTAAACAGGTGCGCCACAGAGGGGACAGCGAGGCGGTCCGCCGGTAAGTATTTCCTCTGGGACGCAATCATTGAGGAGTTCGTCTGCCCTGAAGTTTAGCCATTCGTCCTGGCGTTCCACCTATCCCCTCCTTTTACATGTAATGGTCCTCAGCCATCCGGGTCGGCTGGGCCATCGCTTGGATGATCTTCGGTGTTGGTTGTGCTTTCTTCAGGCAATGCTTCGGTCACCACGCCCTCTGGCAGCACGACGACCGTCACCTTGGGAGCAACTTCGGCGCTTAAGCGCACCGGCACGCTGTAGGTGCCCACTTCGCGGATTGGCTCGCGCAAGACGATCTTGCGCTTGTCGAACGATTCCAGGCCGAGCCTCTGGGCCAGCGCCTGGGCGATTTGGCTGGCTGTGATAGAGCCATACAGTTTGCCCTTCTCGCCGGCACGAGCCGAGAAGGTCAACGTTGCGTTGCCGATCAACTGGGCCAGCGCATCGGCGTCGGCCTTTTCGCGCGCGCGCTTTTCTATCGCTATCTGTTTGATGCGCTCGGCGCGTTTGAGCGCAGCCGGCGTGGCCAATGTGGCCAGGCCCATCGGCAAGAGATAGTTGCGGCCGTAGCCATCAGCAACGGTCTTTACCTCGCCCGCCTGACCCAGGTTGTACACGTCTTGAAGCAGCAGGACTTTCATTGGCTCACCTTGCGAGCTTGTCTTGGCTAAAGCGGCGCGATTATAAACCCAAATCACCGCGCCGGACACGCTGGAATGCACTCACAGTTTGTGTCAGTACTCTGGGTGAGCGACGGCGGTGTCGTCGCCCACCCCCTATAAACTCATCCTCACCAGCAGCGTAGCTTGGTT
>DAOTYZ010000349.1:0-9732 GCA_034434555.1 Candidatus Roseilinea sp. | reverse complement strand
GCGCCGGCCATGGCCGGAAAGGTGAGCGCCACGAGGCCGGCAGTGGCCAGGCTGAGCCTGGTTGATGGGCGAATCAACAACAGGCTCGCGGAGAGCAAGCCAAGCGCCCCAGCGATCAGGAGCAACGGCGCCGTCATACCATCGGCCAGCGGCTGGCCGCAGAGAAACTGCCAGAAAGCCGCCGGCGCTTCGGCCAGCAGGCGCACATCTTGCAGGTAGGCTGCGCCCAGAAAGGTCATCACCGCCCCAAAGCCAGCCAAGACAGACGCCGCAATTAACCTGACGAGCGCGCGCTTGGGGGCGGCCTGAGAGAGAGAAGGGTTCGCGGCAACCATAATTAAGAAGGCCTTTAGGGGTGTAGTGGTCTGATCTAGGCCACCACACCCCCGTCACGTCAGGGCATCGGCGCGTTACTGGTCGGCATGTAACGCAGGATGTTCCAGCCCTCCTGGAAGTCCAGCACCTCGGCGAACACCGGCCCATAGGCGATCAGCAGGAGCACGCCCAGCACGCCAAACCAGAGGCCCCAGCGCTCCAACCAAAGCGGCGAGGTGCGGTCGCTGCTGACCGTCTCGATCGGCACCTCGCTTTCCGGCGCTGGCTGGCGCGAAAGGAAGAGTGTGCCGAAGAAGTTGATGTAAAGCAGGACCGAGCTTACCATGAGAATGATGCCGGACACCGCAGTCACGTCCAGCCAAAACGCGGCGGCTGGCGAGAGATAGGGCGATTGGCTGGTGAGCGCACGGCGCGGCGCGCCGTTTAAGCCGGCTTCGCCCATCGCAAACCCAAACAGGGCCATGCCGATCAGCCAGGTGAACACCTGGGCCAGGGCAAGTGGCTTGCTGAAAAGCGCGCGCCCGCGGATGGCCGGCAGCAGCCAATACAAGATAGAGATATATGTGAGCGTGACGGCGCCGCCCAGCGTCGTGTGGAAGTGGGCAGGCACCCAGGAGGTGTTGTGAATGGTGGCGTTGAGCTGAGACGAAGCGTTGATCAGGCCGCTGAAACCGCCGGCGATGAACAGCAACATGCCGGATAGCTGCGCCGCCACGATCGGATCGCCCCACTTCTGCTTGAACGGCCAGTCGAAGAGCGTCTTCGCCCCGCGATTGCGCGCGGCGTTCTCCAGCGCAGCGCCGACGTTAAAGGCCGTCATGAAGCTGGGGACGCTGACGATCATGGTCAGCAGGGTGTGGATGCCCTTTGACGAGGCGCTGATGCCGGGATCGCTAAACTGATGGTGCAGCCCGACCGGCACGGAGAATATCAGAAACATCAAAAAGGCGACGCGGGCCAACGGCTCGCTAAACAGCTTGCCGCCGGCCTGGCGCGGCAGCATGGTGTACCACGAGACGTAAGCCGGCAGCAGCCAAAAATACACCAGCGGGTGGCCGAAGAACCAAAATAGCGTCCGGGCAAGTTGCGGATCGGTTGTCTTGATGATGCCCAGTGATGCCGGCAGGAGCATGAAGAGGATCTCGACGGCGACGCCGATCGTCCCTACGCACCACATCAAGAAGTTCACCATGATGGCGAGCACGGCCAACGGGACGCGCTCGTTTGGGTGCTCCCGCTTCCAGCCCTGATAGGTCAGAAAGATGTTGGCCGCAGCCAACCACGACCCCACCACCAACAGCACCAAGCCAATGTAGAACAGCGCCGGCGCGATGTTCGGCGGATAGAACGTGTAGAGCACAGCTGATTGCTGGGGCGATCCCAAAATGGTGATCAGCATGATGACCAGCCCGATCGCCATCAAGACATACGCGACCCATCCCATGCGCACCGACTTAAGCAGCCGCTGGAGGGAGCGCTCCACCACAAAGTAGGAGAAGCCGACGATAAAAAACGTGGTGAAGAACAGCGCGTTCATCACCCCGTGCACTGTTACAGCTTGATAGTAGTAGGTGAAGACGGGGATATTGGGAAAGTACTGGACGAACGTCGGCGAGCGGTGAAAAGTCTGGAACGGCCCCATGAAGATGCCCGTCATCAACGCGAGCATTGCCGTGATGATGTGCGCGCCGATCATCAATCGCTCGCGCTGGACCAACTTTAACGTCCCAGGCGTCGCCGGGACTTCGATCGCTTGAGGGAGGGTTATGCTTGCCATAGGATACTCACTCAATAATGATGGTGCCGTACATCACTTGATGACCAGCACCACAGTAGTGATTGCAGATAATGCTGTATTTACCAGGACGATTAAAATTAGCCGTAGCACGTGCAATTTGACCAGGCACTAGCTCTAAATTGATCGTATGCCTTTCAATTTGAAAGCCGTGCATCACGTCCTGGCTGGTGACGTAAAACGTGACCTGCGAGCCACGGGGGAAGCGCAAGACAGGAGGGCTGCCGGCCTCTGGCCCGGCGTTAAACGCCCACGACTTGGCGATGATCACCGCCTCGTAACGGTTGTCGGCGATCTTGCGCACGCCGGGGCTGGCGAAGATGGTCTGGTCCAGCCGCTGAGGATCCACGCGCTCCACAGGCGATGGCAGCCGGATGCCGAAGACGGCGACCGCCACGATCGTCGCTGCGACGAACGCGCCCAAGGTCAGCCCAACAGCGATCAGCCAATAGCGCTCAAACTTGTTGATCTCCATCTACACACGCTCCTCTTGGCTTAACCACTTACGCCGCGCTCGATCACGGTAATGAACCACAGATAGGCCCAATACAGGCCGTATCCCAGCAACATCAGGAAGACGAAGAGGACGATGCCGCGAGGTTGAAAATCCGAGTGCTCACCATCCGGCTCAGGAGGAGAAGGACTATTCACGCGCTCTTCCATCACAACAACACCTCCACATGGAATTAGCAGTACGTGGAGATTGTAGGGAAGGCCGAGGTGGGCGACATCCGACAGGGGAATAGTCGGTACCTGGTCAACTGGCCAGTCTAGGAAGCCGCCAACACCGGCTGAGCCGCGCGCAGGGCGAGCACGACGACGCGCCCAAAGCCACCCTTGCGCAGCGCGGCCATCAGCGCGCCCGCCCACAGAGGACATGCGTCCGCTGCGCGCCGGGTAAGCACAGCCGCGCGACGCGCGGCAGCAGGGATGCCTTTTAGTCCGCCTTCAGGATGGGTGAGCAGGTTGATCAGCATCGTGGGGGTGATGGGGTCGGCCAGTCGAGCGCCGACGAGCTGCGCCGCGCGCGCAGCGCGATGGACGGTCTGATCGTCCAGCGGCCGACCGACCGCGTCCAGGCTGGCCAGCACGCACACCAGGTCGGTGCACGGTGGAATAGCCGGCTCATGCGGCCCAGGCGCTTTGACGAGCAAGCCACGCGCACCATCGGCTTCCACCAGCCATGTGGCCTCGAGCGCCGCCTTGAGATTGACAATCGCCGCGGTCGGAAAGCCGAGCAACTTGGTGCGCACGCAGGGCATGGCGGCGTCGCGGATCGGCGCAGCGTCGGGCTGGCCCTCGATGCCCTGGGCCAAACAAGCTGTTCGCCAGTCGGCAGCAGCGCGGATCTGGCGCAGGACATCATCGGGCGGGCCGAGACACAGCCGGTCGAACGCCCCTTCGGCGGGCTGCCAGATGTGGGTGGTGGTGGTGAAGACGACCCGCCCGCCGGCAGCGGCCAGCGCCTGGGTCAGCTGCCAACAAAGGGTGGTTTTGCCGCCCGCGCCGACGACGGCGACGCACATGCCGGCGCGCACGCCCAGCGCTTCGATCAGCGCATCCATGCCCTAGCCCCCCGCCGGCGCCTCATCCTCTGCGTCCGCCGACGGGCTAACGAAGGGCGAGGAGAGATGCGGCCCGACGATGGCGCGGGCGAAGATCAAGTAGCCAGTGTGGGCAACCATGCGATCCTGTGGCCGCAGGCGGTCGGGCACGGGCTTGTAGCGCCGCAATAGGATCTCCTCAACCTCGATCAACCCAAAGCCGGCCTGCGCCAAGGCGCGCAGCAGGTTGCTGACTTGGTTCGTGGTGGGCAGCAGCGAGCCGAAGAACCCGCCGTCCTTCAGCACTGCGCGCGCCTGCACGACGCAAGTCTCCGGCTGCGGCATGTCCAGGAAGACGGCATCCACGGGCGGCTGGATGTTGAAGCCCTGGGTGCTGTCGGCGTGAATAAACGTGACGAAGGCGTCCAAGCCGGCGCGCTCTAGGTTGCGCCGGGCCAGCGCGATGAAGTCTTCGCGGATCTCCTGCGAATACACATGACCGGTCGGCATCACAGCGGACGCCAGCGCCAGCGTCAGCCCGCCGCTGCCGCAGCCGCTCTCCAGGACGCGCGCGCCCGGCTTGATGTTCATCCGCATCAGGATATACGCGCTGTCCTTTGGGTAGATCACCTGCGAGCTGCGCTTGATGTGCGTGATGAGATCGGCGGTGCTGGGTGGCACGACCAGGTAGGGATGGCCAAGCGAGGAATGGACAACACAGCCCCAGGGCTGGCCGATCAGCGCGTCATAAGGGATGATGCCGTGGTGGGTCTCGAACTTCTGGCCGGCGCGCACTTTCACTAAGTGCACCTTGGCGCGCGCATCCACGAGCAAGGCCAGGTCCTGATCTTGGATGGTGCTCACAGTGCGCGTGCAATTCTACGCAGCCGGGGTCGGGTGCATTCATCGCTAGGGGCAGGACTCAGCGCCGTCGCCCAAGTAGACCCTTCGCTGCGCAGGGTGATGGGGTGGGGCAGGGTACTGGCGACCCCGCGCGAGCAACACGGGCCATGCCAAGCATACGCGGTCACCGCCCCAAATCCCTAGGATTAGTAGAATGCGAGTCATGCCGATATACGAATATCGCTGCCTGGATTGTGGGCGCAAGTTCTCTGTCTTTTGGCGTTCGTTGTCGGCTGTGGATGACAAGGCCGTTAGGTGCGAACGATGCGGCAGCCGGCGCGTGATGCGTCTGGTGTCCCGCGTGCGCGTCCTGCGCGGCGGCGGCAGCGAGCTGGACGGCAGCGGCGACGTGGACGATGCCCTGCTCGACGAGATGAGCAAGCTGGACGAGAATGACCCGCGCGCGCTTGGCCGCTTCATGCGCAAGATGGCCGAGCAGAGCGGCGAGGACCTGGGACCGGAGTTCGAGGAGGTCGTTGGCCGGCTAGAGAGAGGCGAGGACCCAGAGCAGATTGAGAAGCGCATGGGCGACATCTTTGGCGACGATCTGGGTGGTCTCGATGATGACTTCGCCGGCCCAGCCGAGGACCAGGCCGCCAAAGCAGAGAAAGAGGCCGAAGAACAGGACAAGAAAGCCACTGCCAAGCGGCGCACTGTGGCGATGAAGTCCAAGCGCAAGACCACCGCTCCCAAGCGCAGCCGGCAACAAAAGACCACCGCCAAGAAGAAGGCTAAGCGCTAGGCAATACGCAATACGTAATACGCAATACGTATTCCACACAGTGCATTGCGTATTTCGTATTCCGTATTCCGTTGTGTTAAACAGTGCGCCGTGCTACATGCGCGCGTCGAAGAAGAGTAGTCGCAGGCCGTTGAGTACGACGAGCACGGTGCTGCCCTCGTGGCCTACCACGCCGAGTGGCAGAGGGAGCTGTAGGCCGAGCGCAACCGCCACCAACACCGCGATCACTGCGATTGCGAAGATCAAGTTTTGGATGATCACCCGGCGCGTCTGCCGGCTGAGGGCAATCGCATAGGCGATCTGGCGCAGGTCGTCAGACATCAGCACTACGTCGGCTGTCTCCAGCGCAACGTCCGTGCCGGCAGCACCCATGGCGACCCCAAGTGAGGCGCTGGCCAAGGCCGGCGCGTCATTCACCCCGTCGCCCACCATCGCCACATGGCATGGCCGGCCATCGGCTGTGCGCAGACGCTTGATGATGGCCACTTTGTCTTGTGGCAACAGGTCAGCGTGAAACTCATCCACTCCCGCTTGGCGGGCCACCGCCCGCGCCACCCGCTCGTTATCGCCGGTCAGCATCACCACGCGCCGAATGCCTAGCCGATGCAAACGCTCAACCACCTGTGGCGCGCTGGGGCGCAGCACATCAGCGATGGCGATCACGCCAAGGACGACTGCTTGGGGCGACGAGGTGTTCGCCCGCAACTTGGCCACCAGCACGGCGGTCTTGCCCTCGTATTGCAATCGCTCCATCTCGCACATCGCCCGCTCCAGCCCGTGCAGGCGGACGCCGTCGAAGTAGCGCAGGCTGCCCACCGCGATGTCCATCCCACCCATGAAGGCGACATGGGCGCGCACGCCCTGGCCGGGCGTGCTGGCGAAGTTGGTCGCTGAAGGGATGGTCAGGCCGCGATGGCGAGCGGTCTCTACAATTGCCCGCGCCAACGGATGCTCGGACTTGGACTCGACCGCTGCGGCCAGCGCGAGCAAGATGTTCTCCTGGTCACGGCGAACGGCGCGCGAGGCAGCCGCGTGGGCGAGCGCGGTCAAGGGGATGATCGTGACATCGGTGACTGCCGGTTTGCCCATGGTGAGCGTGCCGGTCTTATCGAAGGCGATCACCTCCAAGCGCGCCGCTTCTTCCAGGTGCGCGCCGCCCTTGAACAGGATACCGCGCCGCGCGCCGTTGGCGATGGCCGAGAGGATCGCCGCCGGCGTGCTGATGACCAGCGCGCAGGGCGAGGCCACCACCATCACCGTGATCGCCCGATAGGCCGCATCTGCGAATGGGACGCCGAAGATGAGGGGAGGCACGCCGGCCAGCAACAACGTTAATCCGATCACCCCCATGGCGTATATCTGCTCGAACTTGTCCAGGAAGCGCTCGGTGGGCGCCTTCTCGCTCTGCGCTTCCTCGACCAGCTTGATCAACCTGGCGATCGTTGACTCATGGGCCAGCTTGGTGACCCTTACCTCCAGGCTGCCGGACTGGTTGATCGTGCCGGCGAAGACCGGCGCGCCTGCCTTCTTGGCGACCGGCATGGATTCGCCGGTCAGCGTAGATTCATCCACCGTGCCCTCACCCTCGACGACGACGCCATCGAGCGGCACGCGCTCGCCGGGGCGCACCAGGATGTGATCGCCGATCCGCAGCGACTCAATCGGCCTGAGGATCGCGTCCTGACCGACTTTGACCAGGGCCTGGTCTGGGCGCAGCTTCATTAGGGCCTGAATCGCGCCGCGCGTGCGCCCCAGCGCGTAGTCCTGGAGCACGTTGGAGAGCGAGAACAGAAAGAGCAGCATCGCCCCCTCGAAGGGCGCTCCTAGGACAGCTGCGCCTAGCGCGGCTAAGACCATCAACAAGTCCACATCCACGCGCCGCTGGCGCAGCGATTCAACGCTGGCCTGAACACCGAAGATGCCGCCGGCGACGTAGGCGATTAGGTAGAAGAGCGAGGGCAACCACGCTGGGAGCTGCGTCTGGCTGGTGAGCAGGCCGGCGAACATGGTGACAAACGTGATGCCGACGCAGATCGCTTGGGCGCGCAATGGCGAGAGCCACTGGCGCAGGCGCAACGTTGGCGTGACATGGGCGCGCCCGGCAGCGGTTGCCATGCTAGATCACCTCAACGTAGATCAATTTAGCCAGGTTCTGGCCAATCGCCACCAGCCCCTCTGGCGTCTGGATGGTGACCGGCCCGTCGTAAGGGGCGATATCTTTGAGGACGATTGACACGCCCGGATGCAGGCCCTGTTCGCCCAGGTACTTTAACCAGTCGCTGTTGTCGGTGTCCACGCAGCGGATAACCCCTGCGCTCCCGATCGGCAAGCTGAGGAGGGGGACATCGTTGGCCTCAGGCAGGCTGCCGTCCTTGCGCGGGATAAGGTGGCCGTGCGGGCAGCGGGTGGGATGGCCGAGCATCTCATCCATGCGATCCTCCAGCGCGTCGGTCAGCGCGGTCTCCAGCGCGTGCGCGTGGTCATCCACCTCGTGCCACGCAAACCCCATCACTCGGTGTAGAAAGAGCTCGACCAACCGATGCCGGCGGATGGTGCGCAGCGCCAGGCGGCGGCCCTGCGGCGTGAGCGTCGCGCCTTTGTAGGGGACGAGTTGGATCAACTTGCGCTCGGCCAGCCGCTTGAGCATCACGCTCGCGCCGGATGGGGTGACGCCGAGTTTCTCTGCGATGTCAGTCGTGTTGGCCATCTCTCCCTGCTGGGTCAGCCGATAGATGACATCCAGGTAGTGCAACGTGGCGTCGTTCACGCCGGCTGGGTCGGTGTAGTTGGCCATCGCTGTAGATACGGCTTAATTAGCGATTTAACCGCACTCAAACTTTACCCGAACTCTGTTTAAGTGTCAAGAGGGAGGCGCCCACTCATCGGGGCGAGGAGCGATTCGAGAACGCTGTCCTCTAGAACTCATCTCAGGAATTGTGAGTTCGGGATTGGGGTCGCATGTGCTTGGCATGAAGCGCACAAGGGACGCCGGTATCCCGCATGGCGGCCCCCTTTCATTCCCCCGCAGGCGGGGGACGCCCCCTGTGGTCCCCCGCACGCGGGGGACGTTTGCACTATCGGTTGGTAATTGCGCTGCGCTGGGTGACCGGTGCGGCCTCGCCCTCGAAGCGCCGCGCAGCGACGATCTGCCCGTCCTTCAAGAACGGCTCGGCGAACGCCCATAGCGTCGTGCCGTCCTCGGAGCGGATCGGCTCGGCAGAGTACTGCGGCAGGTAGATGCGACGCATCTTATTCGTGCGGTTTGGCCCGCTGCGGTGGAAGCACACGCTGGAGAAGACGGCGATGCTGCCGGCGGGGGCGATCACCGGGATGCCGGGGTCGTCGCCGAAGTAGCCGATCAAGTCGTTTGTGCCTTCTTCTTGGACGTGCGCCACCCGCTCGCGCACGCCGGCCCGCGAATACGGCAGCAGATACACCGTGCCGTTCTCCTCGTTCACGTCGTCCAGCGCGCACCAGCACGTGACGTAGGGCTTGTGCGGAGCGCTGACGTAGCCAGAGTCTTGGTGCCAGCCGAATTTCATCCCCCGCTCGGCTGCCTTGACCACGAACTGTTCATGAAAGAGATAGGCCGTCTCGCCCAGCGTCGCGCGGCAGATCTCGGCCATCAGGTCGCTGAAGATGAAATCGGCGAGGTGTGGACTCTCCTTGTAGCGGTTAGAGATGAAGTAACGGCTGTTGCGATGGTTGAGGCCGATCACGTCCTTGCCCTGGCGGTCCATCTCGTCCTCGATCAGCCGGATGTAACGCGCGCACTCCGCGCGCAACATCTCCAGGTGATGTTCCGGGATCGCCCGTTCGAGGATGAAATATCCTTCGTCGTGATACTGTTTGATTTGCGCTTCGGCAATACGGTTCATCAGATGCTCCTCCTTGGCGCACCGGCTTGGTCGCTCGGCGCGTCGTGCGCTTCGCCGTCGTTGTGCTTACCGGTCTCGCCTGCCCAGAAGCGTATCAGCTTTTCCGTCTTCTGCCAGGGGGAGATATAGCAATAGGGTTAACCTTCCACCGAGCGATGCTGCCGACGAAGGCAAGTGGATAGGGGGTGGGCGATGGCGATGCCGTCGCCCACCCAGCGCGCCGCCCTATCCATGAATGCAACTCCTGCTAGGGCAAATTCACGATTAGGGCGGCGCATTTCTTTGTTGTGCTGAGTTGAGATCGCGCTGCCTGACACGCCCGTTCGCGTCAAAGCTGGCTGCGCCATGAGCACAGAGGCTGGCCAGCTACTGTTATTCACGTTTCTTCTCTTTGTGTTCCGTCGCCCCCGAGATCACCAGCCCGGCCACCACTAGCGCCGAGCCGATCAGGTCCGTCCAGCCGATCGGCTCGCCCAGCACCAGCGCGGCCTGGAGATACGAGAACACCGGCGCCAGCAACAGCCAGGTGCTGGC
>DAOTYZ010000348.1:0-2395 GCA_034434555.1 Candidatus Roseilinea sp. | reverse complement strand
GCAGCGGGTTGCCCCCCACCAACAGAATCAAATGATCGCAGCGCACCTCATCTGGCACGCTATTTTGCACGGTCATCATTCCTCCTCCGCCGTTGAGTGATGCGCAGAGTTATACCCTAAACGCTCCGATTCGCAAGCACGCCCCACAAACATGCAATGAACAAGACAGGCACGCCCATCAAGGCAACCACAGCAGCCGCTCGCTCTGCCAGGAAGGATGTTGGCCGCCCAGGTCAATCAGCTTGGTCACGTTGCTCCCATCGGCGTTCATCACCCACACCCCCCACAGGCCGTCGCGGTTGGAGATGAACGCGATGCGCGTCCCGTCCGGCGAGAAGGTCGGCGCGCCGCTCTGGGCGCCATAGCCGGTGAGCTGCTGGAAATAACCGTTCAACGTGACGATGAAGATCTCCCACGCGCCCAGGAAGTTGGACATATATACCAGCCGGTCGCCGCTCGGCGACCACTGCATGTTGATGTCGCCGGCATAGGTGGTCAGGCGCTGCACCTGACCTGGCTGGTCCGGATTGATCAGGTGAATCCCGCAGAAGTCCGTGCACCCCTGATAGGCGATCAGGCCGCCCGGCCCCCAGACCGGGTAGTTCCCGCTGGTCAGTATCAGCGGCGTCCCCGACTCATCCGCCGGCGCGACGACCACCTTCCAGCCATCTTGGAAGATGGCGTAGGTGACCCGCTTGCGGTCGGGCGAGAGGCTGGCGCGGTAGCTGGGCTGCGGGCCGCTGCCGATCTGATAGGCGCGCCCCGCCGCGCCCTCATACACCATGTAGCGGTACTGATAGCTCGCCGGGTCGTATTGGCTATAGAACAGCCGGCCGGAGACGCCCGCGACGTTCGGGATAGTCAACGAGTAGGCCGAGCCGGCCCCTGGCTGGCTGCCCCCTGCCGAGGCGGTCAGGCAGCGCAGGTCGGCGTCCTGGCGCTTCTCGGCGGTCGGCGCGCCCAGCTCGGCAGCGCGGGCATACTTCTTGGCCGCGGCGCACCAATCGCCTGCGCCTGCGTAAGCATCACCGGCGCGGGCGTTGGCCTCGCGCAGGCGCGTCGCCACGTCGCGGTAGGCCGGCGCCGCACGATAGATCTGCTCCAACTGCGCGATCGCCCGCTCCCAGTCCGCGCCGAAGTAGTACAAGGCGCTCTGATAGGCCGCGGCGAGCCGGCGCTCGCCCTCCACCGCGTCGCTGAGCGGGCGAATGGCCGCCGCGCGGTCGAGGTCGTAGAGGCCCTGTTCGAGCAGATTGCCCCGCAGCCGGCTCAGGCCGCGCGCCACCAGGGCGCGGTAGCGCAGGTCGCTCACGGCCGCCGGCTCGAACGCAGCATCCAGGGCGGCGAGCTGGTCGGTCAGCCGGATCACCGTGTCCCAGTCCTGGGCCGCTGCGGCCTCGCGGGCCAGGGCGAGCAACTGGCCCTTGTCCGTAATCACCGGCGTGGGCGTGGGCGGGATGGGCGTGGGCGTCGGGGTTTGGGCCGCGATGGCGGTGGCGATGAGCTGACGCACGCCGTAATTCTCCGGCTGGTATTGCAAGATATAGGCGTAGTTCGCCTCGGCCAGCGCATATTTGCCCTCGCGCATCAGCGCGTTGGCCTTCTCGAAGCGGGTCAGCAGCGAGGCCGCGACCGTCGCCGTCGCCCGCAGGGCAGCCTCCTGGCGGCCGGCCTGCGCGCCGGCCAGCGCGCCGGCGGCGACGATGCCCGCCAGCGCGCAGATGAACATGACCACGAACAAGGCCGGCAGCAGCCGGCGCGCGACCATCCGGCGCCGTGCGCTTGTGGACGAACCGGACAGGGGCAATGCGTCGGTGGGGATGTCTGCCATCACTGCGCGCAGATGGAATTATAGGCTTACGAACGCCGACAATTCAGGGGTGCATTCAGCAAAAACTCTTCGCCTGCTCCGCGCCTCCGCGTGAGATTCGCCTTCCCCCAACTGCGAATGCATCCTTCAGGCGAAGCCGGCGACGCCCAGCGCGCCCAAGATGGCGACAGCAGCCGGGCCGATCAGCAACGCGGGCAGATAATTGGCCAGCCGGATGCGCTTGAGGTCGAGCAGGCTGAGGCCGATGCCGAAGATCAGCACCGCGCCGGTGGCGGAGAGCACGGCCAGCATCGGCGGGCTGAACAGCGCCTGGATCTGGCCGGCCAACAGCGCGATCCCGCCCTGGACGACCAGGATGGTGAGGATGGAGAAGCCCACCCCGACGCCCAACGAGGCGGCAAAGGCGAGCGAGGCGAAGCCATCCAGCGTGCTCTTGATGGCCAGCAGCGAGTAATCCCCGCGCAAGCCATCCTGGAGCGAGCCGAGGATGGCCATCGGCCCGACGCAGAACACCAGGCTGGCCGCGATGAAGCCACGGATGAAGCGCGCGGTGCGTTCGGCGTC
>DAOTYZ010000347.1:0-1569 GCA_034434555.1 Candidatus Roseilinea sp. | reverse complement strand
GGAGGAGCAATTGATGAAGCATTCGCTCATACGCTCTGTCAGCGCGCTCACAGCCGTCGCCATCGTGCTCGCTGCATGTGCCCAACCGACCATTGAACCCAGCGTCACGCCGGCCATCACCGTTCAAATTAACCCCTCGGTCACGCCAGGCCCCAGTCCCACCCCGCGCCCGCTCGGCAGCCCGATCTTGGTTGACCGATCGCCGGCCCAAGGCGAGGAGTTGCCCCCTGATAAACCGATCGAGCTGATCTTCGACCAGCCGATGGACCGGCGCTCAGTGGAGCAGGCGCTGGCCATCCAGACCAGCACGGGGACGCCGGTGGCCGGCAAGCTCACCTGGGTCAGCGACAACCGCGCGCTGTTCACGCCTGAGCGCGGCTGGGAACGCGAGACGACCTATAACGTCTCAATCTCAACCAGCGCGCGCAGCGCCAAGGGGTTGTCGTTGGCCCGTCCGGCATCGTTCGGCGTCAACACGATCGGCAAGCTGGCCGTGGCCCAGACCATCCCCGCGGACGGCGCGCAGGACGTGGCCGCCGACGCGACGATCACCGTCCTGTTCAACCGGCCAGTCGTGCCGCTGACGATGCTCGACGCCCAGGCCGACCTGCCGGCGCCGGTCACGTTCAACCCGCCTATTCTCGGTCGGGGGCAGTGGCTGAACACCAGCATTTACGTATGGCAGCCCAGCGCCCCGCTCCAGGCCGGGACGATATATGAAGGCCGCGTTGTCGCCGGGTTGAAAGACACAGCCGGCGCGCTGCTGGAGGGCGACTACGTGTGGACATTTAGCGTGGCCGCGCCAGCGGTCAAGTCCATCGTGCCCAGCAACGGCGCCAGAAACATTGGCCTGCGCGACCCGATCAGCGTGACGTTCAGCCAGAAGATGGATCGCGCCAGCGCGCAGGCTGCCTTCGTGATCGAGCCACCGGTGCGCGGGCGCTTTCGCTGGGAGGACGAGCGCCCGCAAACTGACCAGTCCGCCACTGGCCAAGCATCTGCCGCCTCACCCCTCGGCGAGGTGATGGCCTTCGTGCCCGAAGAGGACTATCAGCGCGGGACGATCTACACGGTGCGTATTAAGGCCGGCGCGCGCGCGGCGGCCGGTTCTGGCGCAACTGCCAGCGAGTTTCGCACAAGCTTCCAAGTTGTGCCGCTGCCGGCCCTGATCGGCTCTATGCCCGCCAACGGCCAGATGAGCGCGCCCGCCGAGAGCAACGTCATCCTGCGCTTTAACGCGCCGATGTCGCTGCCCACGCTGGTCGCCAACCTGGCCTTTGACCCGCCCATCACGCTGACCGGCGTCTATAGCTACTTTGACACGTTTGCCAATGAGTTCTTCCTGGGCGTGTCCCTCAAGCCTTCTACCAATTATCGGGTGCGCCTGGGCGGCGCGGCCAGCGACATCTTTGGCGCGACGCTGGGCCAGGATGTCGAGGTCCGCTTTACCACCGGCCCCCTGCCGCCGCTGGTGAACATTCAGACCAGCGGCCTGGTCGGCACCTATAACGCCGCCGTCCCTACCGAGGTGTTCATCAGCCACCGCAACGTCACGCGGCTGGACTTTCG
>DAOTYZ010000346.1:0-16604 GCA_034434555.1 Candidatus Roseilinea sp. | reverse complement strand
TTCTGCGTGCCACTGAGGTTTCGTCCATACTTGCGCATCTCTGCACTGCCGCAGAATTGGCACTTCACTCCTGGGTGGCTGACTGGTCTCCTAGCCATGTCCCCTATATTAGATCACTTTTACTGGACCACTCCCGCGACGGCAGTGCCGTCGCCCACCCTCTATAAACTCACCTTCACCGGCAGCATGGTTCGGTTTTGATGGTTGCCCCCCCCTTGGTGAATGCACCTAAGGGCGTTTAGTCGTGATCCTCTTCCAAGAGGATCATGTTGCGGTATTTCAGGGCCTCGGCGTTGCGCTCGATGTTGCCGCAGCCGCCTTCGCCGCTGGGCCGCACATGGGGAGCGGCACGCTCTTCAAGCCCCTTCCACGCATACGGGTCGCGCCCCGCGATCATGACGATATCGCGATAGTCCAGCGCTGCGACCGGCCCTTGCACCTGGCCGCTGATGAACCAGGGCAGAAGCGACTCCGCGCTCATGTAATGGTTAACCAGCGAGCGGCGATAGCCGGAGCGCGCGTAATTCGGCAATGAACGATGAAGCAGGTAGCCGTTGAAGAACACGATGCTGCCGGCTTTCATCTCCACAGGCACAGCGTCGTCGTCGGTATAGGGGAACATCGTTGCCTCGCCGGCGCAGTCAAAACGCGGGTCGCGTTGCTGATGCTGCGGCCAAAGCACGCCGTGCTTGTGCGAACCCGGGATCACCCATAGGCAACCGTTCTCCACCGTAGCATCGTCCATGGCGATCCAGGCACCGGTAAGCGAGCGGTCGCGCGTAGGAATGTAAAACTCATCCTGATGCCAGGCCTGGCCAGGTTTGCCGCTGGCTTTGATGAAGAGCATGCTCTGCATGCACTTCACGTTGGGGCCGATAACGCTGGTGAGCACCTCGACGATGGAGGGCAAGGACAACGCAGCGAGCATCAGCGGCGAGAGTTTATGTGGAAAGTGGATGCAGAGATAGCGTTTCATCACCTCGTCATCGCTCTCGGCCGGGTCAGCCGGCGTCACGCCTTGGATCGGGCCGCGTTCGCCGCGGCACAAAGCGACCGTCTCGCGGATCAGGCGATCGAGCGTGTCAGGATCAACGGCGTCTTCGATGACGAGGAAGCCGTTCTCGCGGTAGAAGGCGAGCTTATCCGGCGTCATCGGCAGGGTGAACCAGCCGGCTGGACGACCAGACCCCCACGAAGCGAACGGCACCGGTGCGTCAATATGCGTTTGAGCGGTTAGGGCACACATATCAGACTAAATAGCATAGCGCGCCCGTTTTATCACGCTGGCGTGCTTCCGCCCACCCAATAAAGCGCCGTCTCTGGCTACGAACGCCCCTATCCACAATGGGGCACATCGTCAGAGCACCAGGCTCCACGGGTTCTCTAGCAGGCGCTTGATCTCATTGATGAACTGCGCGCCCTCTGCGCCATCGGTCAGGCGATGATCGCCGGAGAGCGTCATATTCATCATGGTGCGGACGACGATTTGACCATCGCGCACGACGGGGGCTGGTTTGGCCGTGGCCACGGCCAGAATGCCGGCGTCGGGCTGATTCACGATGGCCAGGAAGTTGTCCACCTCGTACATGCCCAGGTTGCTGATGGTGAAGGTCTGACCGCCGGTGTCGCCTGGCTGCATCTTGTTCTGGCGCGCCCGTTCGGCGAGCGCATTCATCTCCTTGCTGATTTGCTTGAGCGTCTTGGTGTCGGCATCGCGCACAGTTACCGTAACCAGGCCGTCGGGCACGGTAACAGCGCAGCCTACATGGACGTGGGCGTGAGGCTCAATCCCTTCCTGAGTAAACGAGGCGTTCATGTTAGGGAAGCGGCGCAGCGCCAGCGCCACCGCACGGATCACCATGTCGTTTACCGAAACCTTGACCCCCTCGGCTTTGAGCGCCTCGTTGATCTGGGCGCGCAACGCCAGCGCAGCGTCCATCTCGACGGAGACCGTGATGTAGAAGTGGGGCACTTGCTGCTTGCTGGCCACCATGCGGGCGGCGATGGTCTGACGCATGCGGCTGAGAGGCTGTTTAGCTGCCGGCGCGGCCACGGGTTCAGGTGCAGCCGGCGGTTGCGAGGCTGGGGCGACTGTTGGCGCCGGGGCGACCGTCGGCGCCGGAGTGGAGATGCTCGGCGCAGCCACAGGTTGCGCAGCAGCCACAAAAGCCTCAACATCGGCTTTGGTGATTCGCCCTTCCGGGCCGCTGCCTTTGATCAGGCGCAAGTCAACGCCGAACTGTTCAGCCAGACGCCGGGCGACCGGCGTGGCGATGACGCGACCGCTGGCGTCGGCTGCCGGCGCAGCCACAGGGGCAGCCACAGAGATAGAAGGAGCTTCAGGTGATTGAGGAGGGTGGGTCGGTGATTGCATCGCCGGCTTGGGTTCATCAACGACTTCGTCCGGATCGGCGATGATGCCGATGACTTGCCCAACGGGCACCTTCTGGCCGGCTGGCGCGACGATCTTGCGCAGCACGCCGCTGGCGAAAGACTCTATCTGTATCGTGGTTTTGTCGGTTTCTATCTCCGCGATCGGCTCACCCTTGGTTACCGGCTCGCCTTCCTTCTTTAACCAAGCGGCGATGACGCCTTCGGTCATGTCGAAGCCCATTTGGGGCATGGTGATTTCGGTTGCCATAGATTCTGCTTAGTACTGGTTTTGCGCCATCGCGCGCGCCGCAGCCACTACGTCTTCGGCAAATGGCAGGGTCGCACGCTCAAGGTTTTTGGCGTAGGGCATGGGCACTTCCAGTCCGGCGACGCGGGCAATCGGCGCGTCCAGGTCGTTAAAGCCGATCTCCTGGAGCGAGGCAGCGATCTCTGCGCCTAGGCCGGCAGTGCGCCACCCTTCCTCAACCACAATCGCGCGATGCGTTTTGTGCAGCGACTCCAGCGCCAGCGAGAGGTCTAGAGGGCGCAGGCTGCGCAGGTCAACGATCTCCACGTCTATCCCTTCCTCAGCCAGAATGCGCGCTGCCTTCAGGCTCTCGATCACCATGCGTCCCCACGTCACGATAGTCAGGTCTCGCCCACGGCGCTTATAGTCGGCCACTCCGATGGGGATAAGATACTCCTCATCGGGCACTTCGCCGCGCGTGCCGTAGAGCTGCAAGTGCTCCAGAAAGACCACCGGGTCGTCGTCGCGAATGCTCGTTTTAAGTAGCCCTTTGGCATCGTAGGGCGTGGCAGGGGCGACGACCTTCAAGCCGGGGACGTGGGCAAACCAGGCGTCGAAGTTCTGCGAGTGGGTGGCGGCAGTGCGTCCGTGGCCATTGGGTGTGCGGATGACCATCGGCACTTTGATCTGGCCATTGAACATGTGGGCCTGTTTGGCGGCGTGATTGACGATTTGATCCCAGGCCACCAAGGTGAAATTCACAGTCATGATCTCACACACCGGGCGCAGGCCGCCCATCGCAGCGCCGATGCCTACGCCAACGATGGCTTCTTCTGCGATGGGGGTATCGCGCACGCGGCCGGGGAACTCTTTGGCCAGCCCAGACGTCACGCCATAGGCGCCGCCGCCGGCATAAGCGACCACGTCTTCTCCCCAGATGACCACGGTAGGGTCACGCTGCATCTCCTCGCGCAGTGCGCGCTTTAAGGCTTCGCGATAGGTGATCTCCGGCATAGCTAGAAACAGCGAAAAGGCGAATCAGACGGACAAACGGTTAGGAGTGTTTGCCATTTTTGGCCGGCACATCTCGCGCCAAGGTCGGCGGGCGAATGAGCGAGCCGGCGATTTGCATATTAGGAACCGGCTGGTGATAAATGTAATCGTAAAGCGATTCCAGCGGCGGCTCTGGACTCCGATCGGCGAACGCGATGGCGTCCTCGATCTCTTGTTCGACGCTCTTCTGGATATCCTCCAAATCCTTAGGGGTAACCAGGTTGCGCTTCAAGAGCACGTTCTCGGCAAAACGGGTGATGGGATCGAGCACTTTCCAGCGGGCAATTTCGGCCTTATCGCGCTGCACGTCCGGATCGGCCATCGAATGGCCGCGATAGCGGTAGGTGACTGCGTTCAGAAAGGAAGGGCCATCACCACGACGGGCGCGTTCCGCTGCCCGACAGATTGCTTCGCGCACGGCCATGACGTCCATGCCGTCCACTTCCTCGGCATACATGTTGTAGCCGGCTGCCTTTTGGAGCATCGGCACGGCGCTATGCACTTCATAGGCGGTTCCCATTGCATACTGGTTGTTCTCCACCAAAAAGATGATCGGCGCGTTCCACAGTTTGGCCCAGTTCAGCGCAGCATGGAACGTGCCGATGTTGGTTGAGCCATCGCCCATCGAGCATAGTGTCACCCGTCCTGTGTTCAGATATTGTGCTGCGATGGCCAGGCCGGTGGCTAAGGGCAAGTGACCGCCGACGATCGCATAACCGCCCCAGAAATGGTTTTTGACGTCCACCAGGTGCATTGACCCGCCGCGCCCTCCGGTGGTGCCTGTCGCGCGACCGAACAGCTCGGCCATCACCGCCCGAGCCGACGAGCCGCGCGCCAGCGCCCAGCCGTGGTCGCGGTAGTTCACAACGATCTCGTCATCGGGGTTCAGCGCAGATACAGCGCCAACAGCGATGGCCTCTTGGCCGTTATACAGGTGCAAGAAGCCGGCGATCTTGGCCTTGGCATACATCTCCGCTGCCCGGTCTTCAAACACCCGGATGAGCACCATTTGCCGATATAGCGCAACCAGACTTTCTCTATCCATGTATTCTTGCTCCTGCGCGCTCTCGCGGCGAGTTCGCAACGAGCATGCGCAACCGCCGCCCTCACTGTGGCAGAGAGGCTAACCTAACCATGAACTTACTCTTCGAGCATGCGCAGCTTCAGCGCCACCAGCATCCGCTGCGGCAGGCTTACCAAGCTCGATTGTACGCCCTGTGTTGAGGCGGTGGGCAGACTCTTCACCTGTTCTAACTATTGCGCCTTGGCCAGGGTCACCCGATCCACGCCCGCCAGCGCGTTCTCGTATAGGGCCAGCACAAACAAAAGCGACGAGAGGCGATTTAAGTAGCGCATCAGCTCCACGTTTTCTACTAACCCCTCGTGTATCAAGCGCACGACCAAGCGCTCAGCTCGGCGCACGATGGTGCGCGCGAGGTCGAGATAGGCGCCTGTAAGGGCGTCACCTGGCACAACAAACTCGCTGGGCAGCGTAACCATAGCGGTCACTGCGTCGGTTTGCTCTTCCAGCCAAGCCACGCGCTGCGCATCAATCTTGCGAAACAGCGGTGCGGTCTGCTGGGTAGATGCCAGCTCAGCCATCATGTGATACAGGTCGCGTTGAGCTGTCAGCAGCAATTGGCGGGTGCGCTCACTTTGGGCAGCCGCGCGCGCCACGCCCATTGCTGCGCTGGCTTCGTCCACCGTACCGTAGGCTTCGGGTTGCAGGGCATATTTAGCGACGCGACCTTCGCCCAACAGGCTTGTATAACCGTCATCGCCGGCGCGTGTGTAGAATGTGTGTGCCATGAGCGTAGGCATTATAGAGGACGGCCTGAAGCTCGCATGGAATGGGCGCATTCACCAACGGGGGCAACTCTCCCACAAGACGATGTTGCCAGTCAAGGTAAATCTACGGGGGGCGGGCGACGGCACCGCCGTCACCCACCTAGAGTTAGCCGTGAATGCACCCTGCGCAATAGACTAACTTTCCTTTAACGTGCCCGGAGATATAATGAGCATAGAACAAGTATTTAACAGAATTGCCCCTGTCTCACTGACCGACCGGGTGACCGAACAAATTCGCACGGCAATTGTGCTGGGACAGCTTGCGCCCGGAGAGAAGTTGACCGAAACCGTCCTAGCCACGCAGCTCGGTGTTAGTCGTAGCCCGGTGCGCGAAGCACTCAGCCGCCTGGAAATCATGGGGCTGGTGAAGAGCACCACCAATTACAGCGCTTGCGTCTGGTCGCCGACGACGCAGGACGTCGAGGATATCTATTCCCTTAGGGCGATGCTGGAGATCTATGCCTGCGAGCAGGCGTTGACTCGTCTCAGCAGCGAAGACTTTGCGCGACTGGAACAAGAGATCAAAAGGCAAGAGAGCCTGATAAAACTCGTGGACTACGTGGCGCTGGTGAACAGCGATCGGGCATTTCACGAGCTGGTTGTGTTGAGGGCCAACAACAGCCGGCTGTTGATCTTCTGGGATCAGCTCATTAGCCAGTGGGAGGTGCTCACCGTGCGGCGCTGGCGATTCGATGCTGACCGTGTTATGGTCAGGCTGCTGGCAGATCACCAGGCGATCTTGGAAGCGATGAAAGCCGGGGATTTGGCTCTGCTGACGCAGCTTCACCGCCGAATCAACACGGAGTTGTGCGAGGAGACCAAAGAACTGATTTGCCGGCAAAGCGAGGCCACTGCCCAGGTTGAAGGCCAGCATGAGACCGGCGATGACAGCACCGACTGACTCCTCGCCGGCGCGCGCAGTGCGGATTGGGCTGGTTCAGCAACGCTGGCATCCCGACTCGACCAAACACGCCCACGCGCTGCGGCGTGGGGTGCTTACTGCCGCCCAACGTGGCGCGCAGATCATCTGCTTGCAGGAGCTGACCCTACATCGCTACTTCGCTGATAGCAGAGACCCAGCCTGCTTCGCGCTGGCAGAGCCAATCGGCGATGGTCCAACCAGCGCGCTTTGCCGTGCGTTGGCCGCCGAGGCTGGGGCATACATCGTCGGCTCGCTCTTCGAGCGGGCCGGTGGGCGCTACTTCAACACGGCGGCAGTCTTTGACCCTCGGGGCAACCTGGTCGGCTATACCCGCAAACAGCACATCCCCAGCGGGAGTGGCTATCACGAGGATTACTATTTTGAGCCGGGCGACTCGGATCACCCCGTGCATGACCTGGGTTGCGTTCGGCTGGCCATCCCCACTTGCTACGACCAGTGGTTTCCTGAGCTGGCCCGCATTTACGCCCTAAAGGGCGCCGAGTTGATCGTCTATCCGACCGCGATCGGCTCTGAGCCTGACTTTCCCAAGCTCGACACGCAACCATGCTGGCAGATGGTGATGCGCGGTCATGCAATCGCCAATGGCGTGTTTATCGCAGCCGTCAACCGAGTCGGCAACGAAGGCGTCGTTCACTTTTATGGGTCTTCTTTTGTCTGCGATCCGATGGGCCGGCTGCTGGCACGCGCGCCACGCCACCGTCCTGCCGTGCTCGTCGCCACTCTGGATTTCGGCGTAATGGCCTTCTGGCGCCGCCTGTTCCCCCTGCTTCACCAGCGTCAGCCTGGTGTCTATAGACAACTGGTCGCTTAGTTTTTATGTCAAAAAACTTGCGCGACGTCGCTGGCTTAGGTATTCTCGCCTTATGCATAGTGAGCGTGCCTCTGAAGACGTTTACATCTTCACCAGCGAGCGCTACGCCCAGGTCACGGCGAGTCTCATCGTCTCTGGGAGCGTTGGCATCTTGGTTGATACACTGCCTTTCCCCAGCGAGACGGTGCAGATCGCGATGCTTGCGCGCAAGCGTTGTCCAGATGGCGTGCGCTTCATCATCTACACCGGCCACGAGGCCGACCACGTCTACGGCGCTTTCTTGTTCCCCAAAGCGGAGATCATCGCCCATGAAATGACGCGGGAGATTTTGCGCGAGCGTGGTTTCGCTGCCCTGGAGAAGGCGAAAGAACAATCGCCTGAACTTGCGCCCGTCAAGCTCAGGCTGCCCACATTTACTTTGTCTTCGGGCAGCATCACGCTGCGCTTGCCCGGCAAGACGCTGGAGATCTTTCACACGCCCGGCCACACCGCCGATTGTCTATCGGTGCTGTTACACGAAGAGCGCTTGCTCTTCGCCGGCGACACGGTGATGGGCCTGCCCAGCATCGTCAACGGCGACCCAGAACAGCTCAAACAGTCTTTAGAGAAGATCAGCAGCCTCTCTCTGGATAGCATCATTCAGGGTCATGGCGAGATCATCTTAAAGGGAGAGATCAAGGACTCTCTGCGCCGGCAGATCGGTTATATAGACAGCTTGCACAACAAGATTCAAAAACTCATCGAGAGCGGGGGCAGCAGGGATGACGCGCGCGCCATTACCATCGAACAGTGTGGCCTGTCGCGCGTCCTGCTGGGTGGCATCGCCGTGCAATTGCACACGGCCAATGCGCTGGCGACCTACGATCGGCTGGTTGCGCAGAAGCGCGCCGGTCAATCAGCCAAAAAGAAGGCCGCCGTGAATCAATCGCGCGCCAAGCGATCAACAACAACGCAGCACAAGAAGGGCAAAGCGCCGGCTGCCGGAAGCAAAGAAACGGCTAAAAAATCGAAAGCGACCGTCGCCAAAAGCAAGGCGCGCACGACCAAGCGCAAGTGATTCATGAGCGTCCTGCAAGCCGCGCTCATCGCGCTCTTCTACGCCTTTGCCCGTTCGTCGTTCAACGCCGGCCTGGGCGGCTACGTGTTCTCGCAACCGTTGGTGGCGGGCATGATCGCCGGCGCGCTGCTCGGCGACCCGCTGCGCGGGGCACAGATCGGCGGCACCTTCAACCTGGGCACGCTTGCGCTCAGCCAACTGCGCGTGCCGATCGGGCCAGACATCGCGCTGATTGGCTACATCGGCGTCCCGCTCATGCTGCTCAGCGGGCTGCAGCCGGATGCGCCGACGACGGTGGCCCTGTTTGGCGCGTTGGTGGTCTTCGGCGTAGTGCTGAACTTTGCCCAAGGCCTGTTCAACACGGTGATCGCGCATTGGGCCGACCTGTTCGCCGACCGCGGGGATGCGAGCAGCGTCGCACTGTTAAGCATCGTCCCGACCCAGGTATGGCTGATCGTCACTTCGTTCGCGCCGGCGCTGTTCATCTTGCTGTTTGATGCCCCCACGATTGCCAGGCTGGCTGCCACTATCCCCCCTTGGCTGCGGCTGGCGATGGACTGGTGTCGTTACCTCCTGGCAGCGCTGGGCATCGCGCTGGGGCTGCGCCTGGTGATGCAAGGGAGCAGCGTTGCCTACTTCCTGTTGGGCTGGTTGAGCAGCCCCCATTTGGGCTTTATTGGCGGGACATTGCTCGGCGGCAGCGTCGCCATCATCCATGCCTTTCTTGCGCGCCGGCAGGCCAGCGCCGGCAGCGACGCGCTTTTAACGGACACGTGGCCTTCTGAGCAAGTCGAGCCATACCAATCCGCCCGCCGGCTGGGCGAGGCCGAGCTTCAATATTCGTTTGTGCTGTGGATGTTCTTTCACAACGCCGGCCTGAACTTTGAACGCTTCCAGAACATGGGGTTTGCCGCGGCGCTCTTGCCCGTCATACGGCGGTTGTGTCAGACCACCAGCGAGCGCGTCATCGTCTTGCGGCGGGCGCTGAATCTGTTTAACAGCGAGTGGACGTTCGGCGCGGCGCTGCTGGGCGCGATCATCGCGCTGGAAGAGCGTCGCGCCAATGGGGAGGCCATCAATGACGCAGAGGGGGTTGGGACGCGGACCAGCCTGATGGTTGGCCTGGACGCGCTCGGCACCACGTTGATGACGGGCGGCCTGGCGTCATTTGGCGTGGCAGTTGGCGCCGCTTCAGCCAACCAGGGCAGCTTGCTGGGGGCGTTGCTGTTTGTATTCTTTCAGTCGGTGCTGGTCTTGCTCGTCGGTTTCGCCAGCTTTCGGTTGGGCTATAAGTGGACGCATCGCTTTGGTGATTGGGCGCGGCACAACAACTGGCTGCGGCCGGCGTTGTTCGGCGCCACGCGCCTGGGCAGCTTTGTGCTTGGTGGGCTGGTCACGTCGTTGGTGTCGCTTGCGCTGCCCGGCAACGGCAGCCTACAGATCGGCGCCGCCTCGCTGGCCCTGCAGACGCGATTGCTCGATGCGCTTGTGCCCGGCGTGCTCCCGCTCGCGGTCACGCTCGTGCTTTGGTGGCTATTGCGCTATCGCCGGCTGAACGCCAACGTGCTGCTGGGGGGCTGCCTGGTGGCGGCGCTGCTGGGCGGGCTGCTTGCCCTTGCGCTGGGCTGGGTATGACGCGCCGGGTGCATTCGCGCTATCGTTCCTCGCTCGCCGCACCGGCGCGTCATGTTCATGGCAAGCGAGCGGCCCACGCCCCTCTGTTGATGAATGCACCCACGCATTAGGTGCGTTCACCAATAGGGGCAACCTTTCACCAAGCGATACTGCCAGCGAAGGTAAATCTTATAGAGGGTGGGCGACGGCAATGCCGTCGCCCATCCAGAGCGTTCTACCCCATCCATGAATGCACCCACGCACCCAAGAGGTGTGTGCGCTTGTTACAATCTGCGCCATGCACGATCCCCGCTTTAATAAGATGGCGCAGGTCATCGTTCACTACTCCATAGAAGTCAAGCCCGGCCAGAACGTCTATGTGTGGGGGCAGGCGCCCGCAGCGCCATTGATGCTAGAGATCTATCGCGAGGTCTTGAAAGCCGGCGGACATGCCTTCCTGCGCGCTGACTTGCCCGGCGCGCAGGAGATCTTCTTCGCGTATGCTAAAGACGAGCAGTTGGACTTTGTCTCGCCCGTGGACCGTATTTCGGTCGAGGAGAGTCAATTCGACGCTTATGTTCGCATCGGCGCCGAGACGAACACCCGTCGCTTATCCGGCGCTGATCCGTCCAAGGTGCAGCGCCATCAAGCGGCGCTCAGGCCAATCCTGGATAAGCGTTTGCGCCGCAGCGCAGAAGGGACTTACCACTGGTGCGTCACCCAATTTCCGACCGAGGCGTATGCCATGGACGCCGACATGAGCCTGACCGAATATACCGAGTTCTTGTTCGGCGCTTGCCTGGTCAATGACCCCGATCCGGTCGCGCGCTGGCAAGCGCTCGGCGCTAACCAGCAGCGCTATATCGAGTTTCTGCGCGATAAGCGCATCCTGCGCCTCCAGGGCAGCGATGTTGATCTGACGCTGCGCGTCGAGGGGCGCACGTGGATAAATAGCCAGGGCAAGCGCAACTTCCCAGATGGAGAGGTCTTCACCGGCCCACACGAGGACTCGGTGAACGGCTGGGTGCGTTTCTCCTATCCAGCGATCTATCAAGGGCGCGAGGTGAGCGGCGTCCAACTGTGGTTTCAGGATGGTCGGGTGGTGAAGGCGACGGCGCAGAAGAACGAGGACTTCCTGCTCAGCGTGCTGGCCACCGATCCAGGCGCCTGCGTGGTCGGCGAATTCGCCATCGGCACGAACTACGGCATCACGCGCTTCTCGCGCAACATCCTCTTCGACGAGAAGATCGGCGGCACCTTTCACCTGGCCGTGGGCGCCGGCTATCCTGATACGGGCGCGCTCAACACCAGCGCCGTGCACTGGGACATGATCGCCGACGCGCGCGATGCCGAGATCAGCGCAGATGGCGAGGTCTTCTACCGCAACGGTCAGTTTCTGATTTAGACGGCGCTGTGGGCATCATCGAGCAGCTCGCCGGCCTGTTCTTCTTGTTCGTCGCGGCGTTTGTTGGCGGGGCGATCAATGCAGTGGCTGGTGGTGGCAGCCTGATCGCCTTTCCGGCTTTGGTGCTCTTTGGCGTGGACAAAATCATCGCCAATGCGACGAACACGGCAGCGTTGTGGCCGGGCACCATCGGCAGCGTGTGGGCCTATCGGCACGACACCAAGCCACTGTTGCGGCTGATGGTGTGGCTGTTGTTGCCCAGCTTCCTGGGCGGTCTGGCAGGTGCGCTATTGCTCACCCGCACGCCGCCGGAGTTGTTTGGGCGCATCGTGCCGCTGCTGGTGTTGTTCGCCACGCTGATCTTCGCTGCGCGCGACTTCTTTAACCACCTGGTGGACCGCAGCATAGAGGCCATGCGCCGCGCCGACGAGGGTCATGTTTCGCTGGCTGCCCGCGTATGGGGGATCCTCTTTCAGGCTTTTGTGGCCATTTATGGCGGCTACTTTGGCGCCGGCATCGGTATCCTGATGCTGGCCTCGCTTAGCTTGATGGGCCTGCAGGATATCCATCGCATGAACGCGCTCAAAACTGCGCTGGCCTTCGTCATCAACGGAGTTGCGCTCGCTTTCTTCGCGCTTAGCCGAATCGTGAACTGGCCGCTGGCTGTGCTGATGGGCGCAGGAGGGCTGCTTGGTGGTTACTTTGGCGCGCGCCTGGCCAAGCGCGTGAATCAGCAGCACTTGCGCGCATTTGTGGTGGTCATGGGCCTGCTGGCCTCGGCCTATCTCTTTGTGCGCGCGCTGTGAAGCTTTGCGATGGGCGAGCAAGACCTTGTTGAACAGTTGCTTGGCTGGTTCGCGCACCATAGGCGGGATCTCCCCTGGCGGCGCGAGCCGCGCGATCCCTATCGCGTTTGGCTGGCCGAGGTGATGCTCCAGCAAACGCAAGTGGCGACCGTTATCCCTTACTACGAACGCTGGCTGGCGCGCTTCCCAACACTGGAGGCGCTGGCTGCTGCGCCGCTGGATGAGGTGCTCAAGTTGTGGGAGGGGCTGGGCTATTACGCGCGCGCCCGTCACTTTCACGCTGCGGCACGCGCCGTGATGAGCGCGCACGGTGGGCGCGTGCCACACACCCTGCCAGCGCTGCTGGCCCTCCCCGGCGTCGGTCGCTACACAGCCGGCGCGGTGGCCAGCCTGGCTTTTAACGCCGATGCGCCGGTGTTGGATGGCAACGTCAAGCGCGTGCTCAGCCGCATCTATGGCTTGCGCGCGCCGAAGGACGCCGCCTTGTGGCAATTGGCGGAGGCGCTGCTGCCATCTGGTCGCGCCGGCGCGTTCAACGAGGCGCTGATGGATTTGGGGTCGCTGGTGTGCCTGCCGCGCGCGCCGCGCTGTGCTCTATGCCCGCTGCGCGAGCGTTGCGCGGCTTTTGCCAGTGGCGACCCAGAAGCCTTCCCTGGCCGCACAGCGAAGAAGACGCTACCCCATCACCGCGTCCTCAGCGCAGTGATCGTTGATCCCGATGGGCGCGTCTTGTTGGGCCAACGGCCGCTAGGCGGGCTGCTGGGCGGGCTGTGGGAGTTCATCAGCTCCGATTTGCGCGCCGATTGCATTGCCGACGGGCAAAGTGTTGAGCAGCTTAAGCAAGTGGTCGCGGCGCGCGCCGGCTTAGTCATCGAGCAAGCCGAGTTTGAGTGGCTGGGCGAGGTGAGACACGCTTTCACGCATCTGCGCATCACCCGCCATGCATGGCGAGTAATGCTCCGAGAGCGCGAGCCGGCAAAAGCTGCGCCGGAGGCTTATGCTGCGCTGCGTTGGGCCACGCCAGCGGAAGTGATAAACCTAGCGCTAACGCGCAGCGATCAGAAGCTGTGGCAGCTCTATCAGGAGACCGTCGCCGTCAAGCGAGACCGTGACCCGATCTCCGTGAGCACTTAGCCACGCCGTCATACGTCGGCGATCTGGTGGCGCGCCAACAGGTCGTCAATTTGCACCGGCGCGCCGACTCTCACCGACTCCTCTGCGGCCACGCCGACGACGACCGACCAGAACCCGTCCTCCGCCGTGGCTGCGTTGGTGGGACGGCCTTCGATGCGCTCGATGAAGTTGACGTGCTCGAAGTACGTACCCCCGTTGTGGCCGGTGATCTCGATCAACTCCGGATAACACGGGGTAGCGATCCGCGAAGGTTGATCTTGGCCCAGCAGGACCTCCAAGCCAGAACGGGGGCGCGGGACTGGCAGGAAGTCCTCATTCTCAAAGGCTTTCAGCCGGCCGCGCGTGCCGCACAAGATCACCTCCTCGTATACCATCGGCGCGAACATGCACAGGTTAAAGTTTGCGCGCACCCCGTTGGCGTAAGTCACGATGACAAAAGCGTTATCCAGGATGTCGGCTTTCTGCCCTTCATATTCAAAGTCCAAGAAGTTCACGGCCTGGCTGCCGACGGCATACACGCTCACCGGCCGCGACTGGGCGAACAAGTTAAACAAGTCGAAGTAATGGCAGCATTTCTCCACCAACGTGCCGCCGGAGTACGCGGAGAACTTGTTCCACTGCTTGACCTTATCTAAAAACGGCTCGCGGTGTTCGAGGATGGTGATGGTTTTGACCTCGCCGATGCTGCGGCGGACCAGCGCTTCATGAATCGCCTCGACGTAAATGGGTTTGTAGCGGTATTGCAGGCCCACTTGGAGCACGGCGCTGTAACGCCTGGCGATGCGCAGGATCTCATAAGCATCTGGCAACGTGGTGGCCATCGGCTTCTCCAACAGGATGTGCTTGCCGGACTTCACTGCCTCGCGCAACACAGCGAGGTGCGTGTAGTTCGGCGTGGCGATGATCAGGCCATCCACGGCCGGCTCATTGCAGGCCGCCTCGAGCGAGTCATAGATCACCAGCGCGTCTGGTCGTCCGAACTGGGCGTATTCGCGCCGCGCGCCCTCGACGCTGCCTGGATGGGGGTCATAGATGCCGTGAATCGTCGCGTGTCCTTCCAGCATGGTCACGCGGATGTGCTCTTGTCCGTTGATGCCACAGCCGATCACGTTGAAGCGATGGCGTGGCTGTCCCAGCGAGAGCACGTGGCGATCTTGCGGCGCGAGATACTCAAAACGCGGGTTGATCGCCCGCGTTTTGTTGCGAAAGGTCTGAGGGGGTTCCATCTATACCTCTTGATCAAGGAGTGGCGGCGATGGGCGTGCGCTCAGCCTCTAGCGCGGCCAAGAACTTCTCGGCCTCCATCGCGGCCATGCAGCCGAAGCCGGCTGAGGTGATCGCCTGCTTAAACCAGTTGTCATGCACCTCGCCAGCGGCAAACACGCCGGGTACGCTGGTGTGCAGGCGCTTGTCCACGATGAGATATCCCTCTTCGTCCATTTCCAATTGGCCCTTGAAGAGATCGGTGTTCGGTTGATGACCAATAAAGATGAAGATGCCATCTACCGGCGTGCTCCACGTCTCGCCCGTCTTGGTGCTGCGCAACAGCGCCTCGCGCACTTTGCCATTGCCGATGATGCGCTCGATAACTGCGCTCTTGATGAATTCGATCTTGGGGTTTTGCATGGCGCGCTGCTGCAGCGTAGCACCGGCACGAAACTCATCCCGGCGATGGACGATGCGCACGCGCCGGCCGAACTTGGTAAGAAACAGCCCTTCTTGGAAGGCGCTGTCCCCGCCGCCCACGACGATGATCTCCTTATCGCGGAAGAAGAAGCCGTCGCAGGTGGCGCAGTAGCTCACCCCGCGACCGACGAACTCGTCTTCGCCGGGCACGCCCAATTTGCGCGGCGTCGCGCCGGTGGCGATGATCACGGCCTCGACCTCATACTGCCGCTGAGACGACCATAACTGGAAGGGGCGCCGGCTGAAGTCCACCTTCACGATGGTCTCTTCCACAATGCGCGCACCGAACTTCTCTGCCTGCTGACGCATGAGCGCGGTCAGCTCTGGGCCTTGCAATCCCTCCGGGAAGCCAGGGAAGTTCTCTACTTCTGTTGTGGTCGCGATCTGCCCGCCAAAAGATGGGCCAGTGAACACGAGTGGTTCGAGGAAAGCACGCCCAGCGTATAGCGCTGCGGTCAGGCCGGCCGGGCCTGCGCCGAGGATAGCGAGTTTCTCAGCCATGGTTTCTCACTCCGGTTCGGATTCTACTGCTGAGATGTTTGACGAAGATATTAGGATGCGTTCGCGAATAGGGACAATACACGATTGAGAGCACTGCCTTCTGGGCGTTGCCAGACGCTCTGCGTTCTCCGCGCCTTTGGGTGAGATCAGATTTGCCCCTAGCTGTGAGTGCACCCCGGTATATCGTGCTCACAGCCAGGGGCAAAAACGGTTGAGATAAGGCACCGCCTTCTCCCTAATTTCTAAGATGCTTTGCGGAGGTGAGGCAAGTGAAGCAGGCGCTATGGATGCGCTGCTACTTTGTGCTGTCGGCGGGCTTACTCAGCGGCAAGGCCGCGTTGAATGGTGGGCACTTGCGCTGGCCTGTTCTGACCGCGCATCCAGGCCAAGCCTCGCCTCAGCGTGGCGATCATTCTCTCCATCACGCTGGGCTGCTGGGCTGTCAGGCGCGCGATCAGGCGCTGGCGCTTTGCCTCCTCCAACATCTCCTGGTAGCGTATCTGTGCGTACGCAGCGTCCACGTAAGTAAACATATCCTTCCTCCTCTCTCTAAGCTGGTTTTGAGCTTCGCTCACTCCGTTTGCGTTATAAGCGAAGGGAGGCCGGAACACCTGATCTTTCCTGACGGTTGACTTGCCAAACAGGGGCGGCAAGTTTGACAATTTATGTCTGCGTTTCCGTCCAACAGGATTCACACACGTCCGCCTTTCTGCGCTGTGAAACATCCGCCGGCTAAGGCTACGCGGCCTCGGTGACCCCTGGTCAGGCGCGAGCCTGGAACTCGTCCCAGAAATAACATAACAGAAAGGCGACCACAGTTGAACCGTTCATTCCGTCCCTTGGCTTCGTGCACCTTGCGTGCATTAGCCAGGACTTAACGTGACGTGAGTTCGGATTTATCTGCGCCTTCTGCCAATCGGCACTTAGGTCGCTCACGCCAAAGCACAAAAGTGTGGAGATATTTGCATAGACTATAGCTTTTACGTTAATTAACGTCAGTTCGGATTTACGCGAGCCTAGCGAGCAACGCATGCCCTACCGAGTAGAATGACGCGCAGACTATCGCTACTCTTAGCAAACTTATTACTACTAACCGCTGTAATAGTCATGACCTATGCAAATATCC
>DAOTYZ010000345.1:0-6952 GCA_034434555.1 Candidatus Roseilinea sp. | reverse complement strand
GGTTTGCCCATCCCGCCGAGCCAGCAAGAGCGAAGCAGCTTGGTAGTGCGAGAGCACCACGAGCATGGCAACTTGTTATACATGGGGAATCCGAGAGTAGCGGGTCGTCCCGCGCAGCAGGGGCGGTTCGCGAACCGCCCCTGCGCGCCGGACTGAAGCGCTGCGGGGGCGCTGGCACCCTGCCTTACCCGTGTCATTCTGAGCGAAGCGAAGAATCTAAACGCGCGCCGGACTGAAGCGCTGCGGGGGCGCTGAGGCAGGAGGTTGGGTGGCTTCGCGGTGTTTTGGTTGGGCGGGATTTTGGATGCTTCGCGTTGACATGACAGACTGATATGGCGAGCTGAGCGGAAACGCGCCTGTGTAAATCCGAACTCACGTTTCATTATGCTCTGCGCGCTCGTATCTGGAAGCCTTCCTAACTTGTGGGTAATGCTAAGCTCAAGATAACCAGGCGAGAGGGACGTACAATGCACGCTTGCTACGTCAGCACCACTAACAGGATAAATCGTCTATGCTTAACACCGGCGGTGCCCTGTCAGTCATGGATCACCACGTGACTATCAACTGGGAAGACGGCCCCACCCTCCATCGCATCGCTGCGCAAGTGCGCTATCACACAGCCGAATCCGCCACACTGAAGACGCTGCGCGTCAATGCCTCGCATCGCTATAGCGATGAGCCTCTCGCATTCATGGTGTTTGAAGATGCGCTGCAGGCCACCTGGATTTGGCAAGCGCATCAGAAGGGCTGGACAGCCCAACTGGCTGTGGTCAATCAAGGGGAAGAGGAGATCTTCCTAGACGCACTCGATGTGATCCGCGTGGACTACGCCGCCGGTGGCTTGTTCAGCCTGGGTGCGCCGCCAGGATTATGGCAAGTGCGAATCGAAGAGGACAATAGGCCATTGCTGAGCGCGCCAGGCTCAGACCCGCCTACGCCGGATGATCTCTCGGCGGCAACTTCACGCTGGGAGTCGTGGTCGCCGGCCACGCCCGGCGGCTTCGTCCGCCGGCGGTGCTTCATCGTTCAGCCGACTGTCTCCAATCGCACCCGTCCGCCGGCGCTGATGATCCGCGCGCTCGACTTAGATACTGTGCCCAGCTCAGCCCGCATCGAGATTCACCTAGAAGCCACCGGCGAGCGCTTCGACCGGTTGACGGCCCGCTATCGGACGGAAGGGTTGCTGCTTGGCGCCGGTGCAAGCCTGGCTTCACCCCGTTTCTGGATCGCTGCCGGCGACGACGCAGAAGAGCTATCTCAACTGATATGACCACCAACGCATTGAAGCGCAAAGCCAAAGCCGTTCACGAGAAGCTGTTGAAAGCTTACGGCGAGCCGGCCTGGACGCGGCTAGACGGCATCAGCGAGCTGGTGGCCACCATCCTCTCGCAAAATACAAACGACGGCAACCGCGACCTGGCCTACGCCCGTTTGCGGGCGCGCTTTCCAACCTGGGAGGCAGTACGTGATGCCCCTGCCGAGGCGGTGATCGAAGCCATCCGTCCCGCTGGCCTGGCCAACCAGAAAGGCCCGCGCATCCAGAACGCCCTGCGGCACATCACCGAAGCACGCGGTCGGCTCAACATAGATTTCCTGGCCGACCTGCCGTTGGAGGAGGCTCGCCAGTGGCTGCTGAACATCAACGGGATCGGCCCAAAGACAGCGGCCATCGTGCTGCTGTTCTGCTATGACAAACCGACCTTCCCGGTGGACACCCACGTTCACCGCGTGACCGGCCGGCTTGGCCTGCGCGATCCCAAGATGAACGCCGATCAGACGCACGATCTGATGGAGCAAATCTGCCCGCTGGGCGCGCACTTCGCCATGCACCTTAACCTGATCCGGCTTGGCCGAGAAGTCTGTCGCGCCCGCAACCCGGATTGCCCACGCTGCCCCCTGAAGCACGATTGCGATCACTATCGCGCCCTGCGCAAGGCCGCCTAGCCAAACCCGCAGCGACGTGGTGCAAAGGTATATTCGCCAACGGCGGGCGCGCACAGCACTTCTTCCCGCCTGATGTCCTGCCCCTGGATATATATATGCACGCACCCACGCGAAGCATCTAAACGTCCACCTGACTTGCGCAGCCGCCAGCCCTATGTTGCGCTCAGGGTGACAGGGTCGCCGGTGCTCCTCGGTGCGCTCAATGCCGGTCACGCCAAGCGTACAAGGTCACGCGCCCCAAACCGTGAATGCATCCAGGACTGCTTAAATGATCAGGTGCGTTCATAGCGAAGGGCAGAGCCTGGTTAGGCGACGGCAGTGCCGTCGCTCACCCTCTATTGGCAGCGCGCAAGCGGCTGCCTCTTTTGATGAACGCACCCAAATGATCAACAGCGGTACACTACGCACCAAGTGCAAGCGACCACCCTGCGCGCGTTTCTGGCCCTGGATTTTGACGCCGAAGGACAAGCACACCTGACCGCGCATCTGCGCCGTCTGCGTGCTGCGCCCTGGGCAGATCAGGTGCGTTGGGTTCGCCCAGAGCATCTTCACCTCACCCTGCGCTTTCTCGGCGAGGTAACGCCAATTCAGGCGAACGAATACATGGACTCGTTTCGCAGCAGGCTGGGTGCGCTGGGGACGCTGCGATTGCGCGCATCAGGACCACGCCCATTCCCTAGCCCATCGCGTCCACGCCTCGTCGCTTGTTTGATAGAAGCGCATCCAGCGCTGGATGCACTCGCTGCGTTGGCCGAATCCTGTGCTGTCGGCATCGGCCTGCCGGCAGAGTCACGTCCATTTCAAGGACATGTGACGCTGGGCCGGACGCGCGATCAGCGCGCCGGTCGCTCGATCTCGCTCGACGCATCGCCGTCAACCGCGTTGACGTGCTCGGCGATCACCCTCTACCGGAGCCAGCTTCAACCGCATGGGCCACTGTATTCAGTGCTGGCGACGCTCCCCTTGCCAGCATACAATCACGCCTCGTGAAGCTGCCCGCCTTCTTCCATCGCCCGCCGCGGCGCTTGTTCGTCTTCGGGCTGGACTGCGCTGCGCCGGAGCTGGTCTTCGAGCGCTGGCGAGACGACCTGCCCACCCTCAGCCGGCTGATGCGCCAGGGTTACTGGGGCAGGCTTCGCTCGTGCATTCCTGCCATCACCGTGCCGGCCTGGAGCGTGATGCTTTCCTCGCGCGATCCTGGCGTGCTTGGCATTTACGGCTTTCGTAACCGAGCGGATACGTCCTACGATCGCATGGTCACTGCGACCTCCGAGCACGTCCGCGAGCAGCGGGTGTGGGATTACCTGGGCGAAGCCGGCAAACGCAGCGTCGTGATCGGCGTGCCGCAGACCTTCCCGGTCAAGCCATTGAACGGCCTATTGATCTCCGACTTCCTCACGCCTGGCCGGCACAGCCCTTTTAGTTATCCCCCACAGTTCAAAGAGGAAGTGTTGCGGATCGCGCCGGACTACGAGTTCGACGTGCCGGACTTCCGCACCGACGATAAGGCTTATCTGCTCGACCAGATATACGCAATGACCAATGCGCGCTTCAAGGTCGTGGACGCACTGATAGCGAGGGAGAAGTGGGACTTCTTCATCGTGATGGAGATCGGCGTAGATCGCATCCACCACGGCTTCTGGAGCCACCATGATCCGCAGCACTTTCGCTATCAGGCCGGCAACCCCTACGAGCGCGCGATCCACGATTACTACGTATATCTCGACCGCAAGCTGGGCGAGTGGCTGGCTGTTTTGCCCAAGGACACCATCGTTCTGGTCGTCTCTGATCATGGCGCACAGCGCATGGACGGCGGCGTTTGCCTGAACGAATGGCTATGGCGCGAAGGCTACTTATCACTTCGACAAATACCAGAGACCGGCAAACTGGCCACGCTGGAACAACTCAGCGCGCAAGGTGCAGTGGACTGGTCGCGCACGATTGCCTGGGGCAGCGGCGGTTACTATGGCCGCGTGTTCTTGAACGTCAAAGGGCGCGAGCCGCAGGGCGTCGTCGCGCCGGCAGACTATGACGCTGTGCGCGACGCGCTGGCCGCGAAGTTAGCTGCCATCCCCGACCATCGCGGGCGGCCGATGCGCACGCGCGTCTTTAAGCCACAGGAAATCTACCAGCAGGTGAACGGGGTAGCGCCAGACCTGATCGTGTACTTCGATGACCTGTTCTGGCGCTCAGTGGGATCGCTGGGGCACGGCGCCATCCATACCTTCAGCAACGACACCGGGCCGGACGATTGCAACCACGCCGAGGACGGCTTGTTCATCTGGCACGACCCGCGCCGACCAGGAGATGGCCAGCAGATCGAAGGCGCGCAGATCATGGACATCGCGCCGAGCATCCTGCGCGCTTTGGGTGTGGGCATTCCCCCCGTGATGCAGGGGCATGCGCGCTTCTAGGCCAGCTCATCGCTTGGAGAGCCGGGTCACCTCGAAGACGTTGCGCACTTGCTTTAGCTTGTTCATCACTGCCGGCACCTGGCCGGCGCTGGGCAATTCTGCCTTGATCCAGACCCTCACCTCGCCGAAGCGCAAATCGCGCTTGGCGATGCCCAAGTCAATAATGTTGATCTGATTATCGGCCAGCACTTTGGTCAGCTCAGCCATCAAGCCGGGGCGCTCGGCGGCCACGACCATGAATTGCACGGGGAAGACTTCGCTGGGCTTGCCGATGTAGGTTACCTCGACCAGCCGCTCCTGCTCGGCGTTGAGGATGTTCTTACAGTCGCGGCGGTGCACCTTCACGCCCTGGCCACGGGTGACGTAGCCGATCACCGGATCGCCGGGCAACGGGTTACAACATTGAGCCACGGTGCAGCGCAGGTCGTGCACGCCGGCGACGACAAAATAGCCTCCCTTCTCCGGCGCCGATGGGCGCTTTGGCAGGATCAGCTCGGTTAAGCCGGCCAGGCCGTTGCGCCGTTCTTCCTGCTCGCGCTGGCGGCGACGCTCCTCTTCCAAGATACGCGACGACACGCTCATCAGCGTGATGTTCCCGTAGCCCACTCGCTCCAGGAACTCTTCTTCTTTGCCCGCCTCAACCCTAAAGATGCGGAAGACATCGGCCAGCTTCATCCAGCTAGAGACGCCCATGCGCTTCAGCTCGCGCTCGATGATCTCGCGGCCAGCGACGATGTTTTGCTCGCGATCCTGGCGGCGGAACCACTGACGCACCTTGTGTTTGGCGGCGCTGGTAGCAAGGTAATCCGGGTTATGCAGCCATTCGCGCTTGGGCTGCGCGTTCGGGCGCGTGATCACCTCCACCTGATCACCGTTCTTGAGTTTGTAGGTCAGCGGCTCTGGCCGGCCATTGACCTTGCCCATGTAGCAATGGTGGCCCAGATCCGTATGTATGCGGTAGGCGAAGTCGAGCACGGTGGCGCCGGCGGGCAGCTCGATCAGCTTGCCTTTTGGGGTAAAGCAGAAGACGGTGTCTTTGAACTGGTCGGTCTTCAGCGCGTCCACAAACGAGGTCGCGTCTTCTGTCTCGCTGCCCAGCGCGCGAATCGCCTCGCGCAGTTGTTCGATGTGCTTCTGATAGTCCGCCGAGAGCGGCGCGTCGTCTTTGTAAAGCCAGTGGGCAGCCACGCCGTATTCAGCGGCTTTGTGCATCGAGCGGGTGCGAATTTGCACTTCCAGGGTGCTGCCGTCCTCTGTGATCACCGCCGTGTGTAGGCTTTGATAGCGGTTGTCTTTGGGGCAGCCGATGTAGTCATCGAACTCCCCTGGGATAGGCCTCCACAGGCTATGGACGACCCCAAGTGCGGCATAGCACAGTTGCACGCTCGGCTGGCCCATGAGCTGGTCACGCTCGGCCAGCTTTTGCGCGCGCGAGCGCGCTTGGCGATCGTGCTGGGCTGCTTCTTGGAGCTTCTCAACGATGTTCGCCACCTCTGCGTCGTCCTTGGGCGACACATCAGTGGATTCATCCGGTGTGCCACTGCCACTCTCAGTCGTGCTGTCCTCACTGGCCGGCAGCTCATCGCTGCCGTCTTCGATGATCACGCGGATGGCCTGGGTGTCGCGGATTTTGTCGAACGAGGTGTTCTTGCGCTGCATCTTGCGCCAGATGCTGTAAATCTGCTTGGCGCGGCCGGTGATCTCAACGTGATGGATGCCGGCCTCGGCCAGGGCGTCGCGCAGGATAACGATGTAGCGCCGCACCTGGCGCTCACGCTCTTCGGCCCCGGCTGCCAACATGCGCTCCAAATAGGCATATTGTTCCGGGTCAGCATAGCGAAAACCCAGGTCCTCAAGCTGAGTCTTCCATTCCCAGATGCCGAGCCGATTGGCGAGCGGGGCGTAGATATCCAGCGTCTCGCGCGCGATCCGGCGCTGTTTCTCCGGCGGCAAGGCGCCCAGCGTCTGCATGTTGTGCAGCCGGTCGGCCAGCTTCACCAACACCACCCGTACATCATCGGCTAGGCCCAGCATCATCTTGCGCAGGCTCTCGGCATCGCGCTCGGTGCGATAGTCAAAAGTCTCGACGTCGTTGCCGGATGGTGTGTCAGCGGCGAACTCATGCTGGCTGCTGGTGCGCTTTTTGAGCTTGGTCACTGCGTCCACCAGTTTGGCCACTTCGTCGCCAAACTGAGCGCGGATGTCATCGAGCGTCACAGGGGTATCCTCGACCACGTCGTGCAACAACGCAGCGATGATCGTGGGGGTGTCGAGCTTGGTGCGCGCCAGGATGCCGGCGACTGCCAGAGGGTGCGTGATATATGGCTCGCCGCTAGAGCGTTTCTGGTCGCGGTGGGCCGCCTCGGCCAGGCGATAGGCCCGTTCAATCAGCGCAAGGTCTTCTGGGCTGCTGCGCGGGGCTACGAGTGCGAGCAGCGATTCAATGGACCGGACTTCCTGACTACGCCCTTCGTCCAATCTGCCAGCTCCGTCTTAGCAAAATTATAATCTAATAAAAACACTTTGGTGCATTCACGCATTCGTTCTCTCTCGTCGCGCCGGCGTGTCATGCTCGCGCAGCGAAGCATCTAAGC
>DAOTYZ010000344.1:0-1547 GCA_034434555.1 Candidatus Roseilinea sp. | reverse complement strand
GCCCGCGCGAGCTGAGGGTCAAAGACCGGCTGGGTGAGCGCGAAGTCCGCGCCGGAGTCGATCTTCTTCTTGAGCAGTTTCGCTTCCTTCTCAAAGTCTTCCGGGGTGAGGTTGGCCGCGACGCCGACGAAGAAGGTGCATGGCCGGCCGATCGGCTGACCCAGGCCGTCTTGGCCGGTGTTCAGGCGCTCCTTGATCATCTGCACCAGGCCGGTGGGCACGATGTCGTGGCCGTCGTTGGCCTGCGGGTAATCGCCGATGCGCGTCGGGTCGCCCATGGTGACGAAGACGTTGCGGATGCCGAGCGCGTGGGCGGCCAGCAGGTCACCCTGGATGCGCAGCAGGTTTCGCCCGCGCACGGGGAAGTGCAACACGGTCTCGATATCCGCGCCGGCTTGCACGCGATACGCCGCGGCCAGGCCGGTCATGCGCATGCGCGCCATCGGCATATCGGAGATGTCGAGCACGGTCGCGCCGGCTTCCTTCAGCATCCGCGCCGTCTCCTCCACCTCGGCCGTGTCGGCGCCTTTGGGCGGCTCCACCTCGACCGTCACCACGAATTCCCCTTCGGCCAATGCCTGGGCCAGCGTCGTGGGGAAGCGCGTGTCATCTAATGGTGGGGATTGGCGCTCCGCCCGGCGGACGACCGCGGCATGGACGTGCTTCGCTGCTGGCCGGGCCAACGCATCCAGCGCAGCGCGCATGGCGCGGATGTGGGCGGGCGTCGTGCCGCAGCAGCCGCCCACCAGGCGCGCGCCGGCTTGGACGAAGCGGCGCGCGTAGTCGGCAAAGTAATCGGGCGTCGCGGGATAGAACAGCTGCGCGCCGCGCGCCTCCGGAAAGCCGGCGTTGGGCACGGCAGCCAGCGCCGGCCCCTCTGCATCACCGGCGAGGGCGTCGGCCATCCCTTGGACCACTTTCAGCACGCCGCGCGGGCCGGTGGAGCAGTTCGCGCCGATCAGCGCTGGGCGATGTTCGCGCAGCGCCTCGGCAGCCTGCTGCGGGGTGATGCCCATCAGGGTGCGTTGGTCGCGGTTGAACGTCATCAGCGCGACGATCGGCAGGTCGCAGACATCGCGCGCTGCGCGCAGCGCGATTTCGATCTCGGCGAGGTCGGAGAACGTCTCCAGGATCAACAGGTCGGCGCCGGCCTCGGCCAGGGCGGTAATTTGCTCACGAAAGATCGCGTAGGCCTGGTCGGGGCTGAGGCTGCCCAGCGGGGCGAGATTCACTCCCAACGGTCCAACTGCGCCGGCGATATAGACCTCGCGCCCTGCCTCGCGCGCGCCTTGGCGAGCCAGCGCCACGCCGCGCGCAGCGATCGCCGCGACCGATCCCTCGAGATTCCAGTTGGCCAGCCGGACGGCGTTCGCGCCGAAGGTGTTGGTCTCCAAAACCTCTGCGCCGGCGGCGGCGTACTGGCGGTGGATGTCCAGCACCACCTCTGGATGCGACAGGTTCAGGGCGTCGTAGCACTCGCTGAAGTCGAAGCCGCGCGCGTAGAGCATGGTGCCCATCGCGCCGTCGGCCAGCAGCGGGCGCTCGGC
>DAOTYZ010000343.1:0-3882 GCA_034434555.1 Candidatus Roseilinea sp. | reverse complement strand
GTCAACTTGATCGTCGTGCTGGGCGGCGACGGCAGCACGCTGCGCGCCGCGCGCGTCGCTGCCCCGCACGGCGTACCTGTCAGCTCCGTGAACATGGGCCGGCTGGGGTTCCTCTCTGAGATGACGCCCGACACGTGGCGCGAGGCGCTGGCCCGCATGATCGCCGGCGACTACTGGCTGGAGCCGCGCATCATGATCCGCGCTGAAGTGCATCACAACGCCAGCCCAACCAGCGGGCACGAAGCGCTGAACGACATCGTGGTCAGCCGCGGCACGCTGGCCCGGCTGGTGCGCACGGAGGTCTATGTGGACGGCAGCCGGCTCACTACCTACGCCTGCGATGGGTTAATCGTCGCCACGCCCACCGGCAGCACGGCTTACGCGCTGGCCGCCGGCGGCCCTATCCTCCCTCCCACACTACAGAACTTCGTGCTCGTCCCGATCGCACCCCACCTAAGCCTGGATCGGCCCGTGGTGCTCTCACAAGGCTCGACCGTGGAGATCATCGTGCATACTGACCATCAGGCAATCCTCACCGCCGACGGCCAAAACGAGACCATGCTCCAGGATGGCGACCGCGTAGTCGTGCGGGCTGGCGCGCACGTGGCCCAGTTCGCCCGCGTGCAACCACCGTCATACTTCTACCGGACCTTGATGTCCCGGCTTAAGGGTGAAGGGGGCGATTGCTGACGCGAGGTGCATTCCGAAGCGCGCTATCGGCGCCCGCGCCCGTAGGCTTGCATCGCCTCCCAGAGCGGCGTCGGCGTGAAATCCGGCTCGAGCATACGAAAGTAATACCAGGACTGATCCCGCTCGGCATCGCTGGGCCGCTTGAAGAACCACACGCTCATCACACCCACCCAGGGCCATTCGCGCCGCGCGCGCTCGAAGAGCAGCGGCACGTAGCGCGCCTGCTGCTCAGGCGTGACCATGCCGAAGCGGCTCAGGTCGGCGATGCGGGGGTCATTCGGCACGGCGTTCCAGTTCACCTCGCTCAGCCAGATCGGCTTGTGCGCATCGCCGTGGCGCACCATAATGTCGCGCATCAAGACGTGGCGGGCGACGTTGGTCTGCAGCGGGCTGAGCCGGCGGTCATACGGGCCGCTGAACAAGCCGTAGCCCTGAGCAGCCGCCACGTCGAAGCACCTGCCCGCACCGGCCTGATACATGCGCTGGAAGAAGACCAGGTCATCAAGCCCCCCGCCCGGATGTCCCCCGCCGTCTTGCGCGATCGTCGGCGCCAGCGCTGCGGCAATCACGACGTTCTCAGGGTCCACGCGCTTCAGCCTTTCGTGCGCAAGGCACAGCAAGCGCACATAGTCCTCTGGATTCGACCGCTGGTTGCCCCACTCCGGGTAGATGTTCGGCTCGTTCCAAATCTGCCAATGCCGAATGCGGCCCTTGTAGCGCCGAGCGAGGACTTCGACGAAGTCAGCGAAGTCCTCGAAGCGCGCCGGCGGACCAAACTCGCCCAGGTCGGCGTAGCCCGCGTGTGCCCAAGCCGGCGGCGCGCCCAGCCGGGCGATGATCTTCAGCCCGTAGCGCTCGGCCAGCGCCACAATGTTGTCGTATTTGTCCCAGGCGCTGCGATGAGGCCAGTTGCGCCGGTCCTCAAAATCCCCTTTGGCGTGAATCTCGATGTCCGACCAGGTAAATGGCTGGCGAATCCAGGCAAAGCCGGCGGCGCGGATCATTTGCACGCTGCGTTCGCGCTTCGCTTCCTCAACCTCCTGCTCCAGAAATGTGTTCACGCCCAGCGGGTTAGCAGGAATATGCTGGATGGCCGCATCGGGCGCGAGCTGAAGGGGTGGGCGGGTCTGCTCCAGCGCCAGGTTCCACAGCGCGCGAAGCTGGGCCAGGCGCGCTTCTTCGCCCGTGACGTAGAAGAGGAGCTGATTGCTGGCCGGCAGCGTCAGCCAAATCAAGAAGCCGGCGATGGCAACGCCGAGGACAAGCCATCGCGCGCGCCACAACATGTAAAGCGTGCGCTCACGTCCCATGCGGCGATCACTCGTGGCCGTTGATGTTGATGTATTTTCGCCACACGTCGTTGGAGGTCATGGTCAGCAGGGCCATGGCCCAGAAGCGCGGCCGATAGGGCTTGCGCAGCAGCTTCATGCCGGCCTCTTCCGGCGTGCGGTTGCCCTTCTTGCGGTTGCATGCGCTGCAGGCGATGACGACGTTCTCCCATTCGGTGCGCCCACCGCGCGAGCGCGGGATCACGTGATCAATCGTGAGGTGCTCGCGGCCAGGCTGGGCGCCGCAATACTGGCAGGTAAAGTCGTCTCGCAGGAGCAGCGCGCGCCGAGAAAGCGGGAGCGGCAGGTTGTGCGGGACGCGTACATAGTAAAGCAGCCGGATGACCTGGGGCACCGGCAGTTGCAACCGCTCGCTGTGGAGCACGGCGTCCGACGTTTCAACCACCTCCGCGCGGTTAATCATCACGAGGTGAAGCGCTCGCGGCACCGTCACGACGCTCAACGGCTCGTAGGTGGCGTTCAGCACCAGCACCCGCCGCAGCGAGGGCGCAGTCGTTTGGAAGCCAGTGATGCTGTCTGGTTTCTCGTCTCCTTACTGAGAAGTGCGACTGTTTATGTATGATTATAGTAAGCTAGGTTAAGCAACATTAAGCAACCCGATGAGCCTACAGAAGTCCCTTCCCGTGATTACATCCATCGCGATCATCATCGGCGTGGCGCTCCTGCGCGAACGGTCCAGGACGCTGGCAGCGATCCTGGCGACGATGCCGATCAATATCCCGCTGGCGTTGTGGGTGATCTTCGGCCTCAGCGACGCCACGCGGCGCGATGCTGAGCTGTTCGTGCAATCGCTGCTGCCGGGGATCATCGCCACCACACTTTGGATCGTCGTCGTTTTGCTGGCCTTGCGCGGGGGCGTTGAACTCTTGCCCGCTGTGCTGATCGGGTACGCAGTCTGGGGCGCGTTGATCGCCCTCTTCATTCGGCTAGGTTGGCTGGTCGTCGCGCGCTAGATGAGCCATCCATACATCGCCTACCTGCGCGCGCACCTGCCGACCATGACCGATCTGCTCACCAAGTTGGTCATGGCCGAGTCGTTCAGCGCCGACAAAGCCGGCGTGGACGCCGTCGGGCGCTTGATCGCCGACGAGCTGCGCCGGCGCGGGGCAGAAGTGAGCACCTTCCCGCAAACCCAAACCGGCGATCACGTCCTGGGTGTGATGAATCGCGGCGCGGGCCGCCCCATCCTGATGCTGTTGCACATGGACACCGTCCATCCAGCCGGCAGCGCTGCGGCGCGCTATAAGGTTGAGGACGGCAAGCTATACGGGCCAGGCGCCTTTGACATGAAGGCCAGCCACGTCATCGCGCTCTACGCGATCCAGACGCTTCAGGCGCTGGGACAGATGCCCGAGCGCGAGATCCGGGTGTTGTTCACCAGCGACGAGGAGATCGGCAGCCTCACCTCGCGGCCGTTGATCGAAGCACAGGCGCGCGGCGCGGCGCTGGTGATGGTGATGGAGCCGGCGCTGGCGGATGGCCGGCTGAAATCGTCGCGGCGCGGGGTGGGCAACTTCACCCTCGTCGCATACGGGCGCGCTGCCCACGCCGGCGGCGGGCACGAGCGCGGCATCAATGCCATCCAGGAGATGGCGCATCACGTCCTGGCCATCCAGGCGCTCACTGACTACGCGCGCGGCATCGCCACCACCGCCAGCTTGATCAAAGGCGGGGTTGCGAGCAACGTCGTGCCCGACCGCTGCGAGGTTCATGTGGACGCGCGGGCGAACACACAGGCGGATGCCGAATGGCTAAGCGCTCAGATTTATGACCTGCGTCCCGTCCTCCCGGGCGCCCGGCTGGAGATCAGCGGTGGGTTTGAGCGCCCGCCGATGGAGTGCAA
>DAOTYZ010000342.1:0-3392 GCA_034434555.1 Candidatus Roseilinea sp. | reverse complement strand
ATGCTTCGCGTTGGCATGACAGACTGATATGGCGAGCTGAACGAAACGCGCCTGTGTAAATCCGAACTCACGTTTCATTATGTCCTACGCGCTCGTATCTGGAAGTCTTCCTAACTTGTGGGTAATGCTAAGGTTTACGGAGAGGGCTGGGGAGGGGCTGGCCGGGAAGCTGCTCAACATCACTCAGGCCAGCCTAGTTGCTGTTTCCCAGGACGCGGGGAAGCCCCCTTCTGACTCCCCCGCGTGCGGGGGAAAGAAAGGGGGCTGCTAGACTGAGCGGCATCCACCGACCTGCTGCTTCGCGGCAACTTGGTTAGCCGGTTTAGATGCTTCGCTGCGCTAGAATGACAAGGTGGGGCGGAATATTTTGCGCCTCACGCCAAGCGTATGCACCCTAAACTCCGAACTCACGTTAAGACACTATTTCTGAGATGAGTTCTAGTAAGCTTATGCTCTCATGGATACGCGCGTCGCGTTTGAGCTAGGCTTTCTGCGCGTTTATTGGTATGGCCTGCTGGTCACCCTCGGTATGTTGGCCGGCGCTTGGGTGGCCGCCCTGGAAGTAAAGCGGCGAGGAGGTGATCCCAGCGTGGTGTGGGACGGCGCGCTGTGGGTTGTCCTGTTGGGCCTCGTCGGCGCGCGCTTGTATCACGTCGTCTCCGCGCCAAACGACGGCAGCCATGGCGGATGGGCATACTACAGCCGGCACCCACTCCAAATCTTTGCCATCTGGCAAGGCGGTCTAGGCATCTACGGCGGACTGCTGGGCGGTGCGCTCGCCATCTTGTTGCTTTCCATCCGCCGGCGACTTCGCTTTCTGTGGCTGGCCGATAGCATCGCGCCCGGCGTCTTGCTTGGGCAGGCCATCGGGCGCTGGGGCAACTACTTCAACCAAGAGCTATACGGCGGGCCAACAGGCTCATCTTGGTGGGGGATCACGATTGACCCACCCTACCGGATTCGCACCCCTGGCGCGGATTTCACCGATCTAACGCGCTATCCGCCAGAGACGCGCTTTCACCCAACCTTTCTCTACGAATCGGTCTGGAACCTCTTTGGTTTCATCGGCTTGCTATGGCTTGCGCGACGACCTCTGCGCGAAGGCGACATCGGGGCGATCTATCTCATCTGGTATGGCAGTGGCCGGCTCTGGATCGAGCTGCTCTTCCGACCGGATGCGTGGACGCTGGGCGGCGCGCCCACCGCCGCGTGGCTCTCGCTGTTTAGCCTCGCCATAGGCATAGTCATCTTGTTCCTTAATCGCCGGTCCTCCTTCCCACAGCCGGCGGCCCATCTGCATAATGCCTCGCTACATCATTGATCAATACGAGCTGCCGGACGACGACCTGCTCGAGGAGGGCTTCGCCTATCGCCAGCGGCGACCTGTGCTGGCCCGGCTCGCGCCACTCCTGTTCATCGTATTGCTCGTCATGGCGGGAGGGGCAGCCGGCGCGCTGGCTATCTCCGAGCGCCAGGAGCGCGACGACTTCTGTTTAAGTTGCCACACTCCTCAGCATCGCGCCTACATTGAGCGGGCGACAGCCGCGGTCGCCGGCGCCTTGGCCCTGGACTTATCCAGCTATCACTATCAGCAGATCTACGGCAAGGGCGAGGTCATCCGATGCATAGACTGCCACCGTGGGGATGGCGGCGTGCGCCACCGCGCACAGCTCATGTTGCTCAGCGCGGAGTTGAGCGCGCGCTGGTTGGCTGGCCAGGACGACCGCCGGCTGGAGAAGACGGCCATCACGACGACGGTCGTCAACGGCTTAACACAGACTGTGCCTCCAACCAGCCTGGCGCTGCGCGCGCCGGAGCTTTCCAACGCCGGCTGCGTCGCCTGTCACAAAGCGCAGCTTTTGGTGGCCGGCATGGCCAACCACATGCACAACACGCTGCCGGCCGCCTACGAGCTATGGAAGTATGGCGAACCGCTCAGCGCGCCCAGTGGTGTCTCAGACCCCCAAGCGCTGCTCGCCCAGGGCTTGGCGCTCTACCAAACGTCGGTCCAGTGTTCGCATTGCCACCAAACCCATCGCGCGCTGGATACAGCCAAGTTTCTGGACTTACAGGCGGTGGTCAAGCCGGCGTGCGAGCAATGCCACCGCGAGGCCGGGCGCGGCCCGCTGGAGGTGACCATTCAGGAAGAGTGAGGGCGCTCACTCGATGAACTCCACGCGCTCATACCCCGCGCTGAGCAGGATGCGCTCAATGGCCAGTTGGGCGTTTCGACGCGCCTCGTCAAGCATGCCGCTCTCCAATGCAGTGAGGCGGATGGACTCCAGCGCTTTCTCGCGGGCCTGAGCTTCCAAATCCTTGCTTTCAGGAATGACCAGGAGGTTGGTCCGGTCGTATACACGGGTCGTGCAGGGCTGATTGGCGTCGTCAATCAAGTAGGCGTCTTGCAACGTAGGCGCCGGCAGCCTGACGCGCACAGTCCTGCCGTTGTCTATGACCCGTACGTCGTCCTCGGTGAGCTGGGTTAGGTCAACGCCGGCTTTGACGCGGCCACAGGCGATCAGCACCAGCCGTTCGTAGATTACGTTGCCCACCCGCGCCTGGTTGACCTCGACGATTGTCGAGAGCAGGGCCTGGGCGGTGGCTAGGTTACTGATGGCGCGCACCTGGAGCAGCGCCGGTGGGCGCACGACCACGGTGGGCGTCGGCGGGGGCAGCAACGTCTGGACGATCCGCGCTGGGTTGGTCTGCTCCATCGCCCGCGTCATGCGCTCGCCGGACTCGCGCACAGCAAAGGCGATCAACCCCCCTGCGATGAGCAAAGACAACCCGATGATGCATCCGCTCAGCAGACAGCCCAGCAATAGCGGCGATACCCGGCCAGGGCTTGGCGAGGGCGAATCGCCGGCAGCGTCGCCGGGGATGATGTCCCCTTGGCGTGGCGGTTCACTGCTGGCAGGCAATTCAGGCATCTGCCGTAGGCGGCAGCAGGCCAAGCTTGCGCACGTGCTCTTCTAGCTTGCTGTTGCTCGGCTCGGTGAGATGTGAACCATCGGGAAACACGATGGTCGGGATGCTGCGGAAGCCATTGTTGACCGACTTGACGAAATCTTCCGCTGCCTTGTCCTTCTCAATGTCAATCCACTCGTAGGGGACGTTGTGCTGGTCAAACCAGGCGCGCGCGCGGCGCGTGTCCCCACACCACATCGCGCCGTAGAACTTAATTTTTGTTGTCACGTCCGACATTTCTCACTCTCCTTTAGCTCCCCAGCCGCGATTATAAGAACGCTAACGGAGTTCCTGTTTCACCGCCTCGTAAAGCACGTCGGCATGCAGTTCGCGCAGCGAAAGGCAGCGCGCGTCCATGTGCTCGGCCAGCTTGCGGGCCAGCCCCTGATCAAAAGCAACGTGTTCCATGTTGATCACCACCGCGC
>DAOTYZ010000341.1:0-13098 GCA_034434555.1 Candidatus Roseilinea sp. | reverse complement strand
GACCCCGCGCCGATGCTACGGGCCATCGTGGACGACCTGCGCGCCGGCGTCCGCCGCGAGAGCATCGCGGCCAAAGTGCACAACACCCTGGCGAAGATCATCGTGGAGGTCAGCATTCTTCTGAGCGAGCGAAGCGGGGTGAAGGTCGTCGCGCTCAGCGGGGGCGTCTTCCAAAACGTGACCTTGCTCAGGCAGGCGCGCGCCCAGCTCCAGGCCGCCGGCTTTCGCGTGCTCACTCATCAAGCGGTCCCGCCAAACGACGGTGGCCTGGCCCTCGGCCAGGCCGTCATCGGCGCGTGTATGTCAGGCGCGTGGTGAGCGAGTAAGCAGCTCACTCTCGATTGTCTGAACCAGCTCCGCTCGGCCAATGCGCTGCAGCGCGGCCTCCAGCGAGCTGTCAAGGCTCAGCCGGCTCAGCTCGGCCTCGCTCAGATGACGCAGGAGCACTGCGCGCGCTGCGGGATTTGCGAGCAGGTCGCGCACGACGCTGCCGCGATCCAGCCGGCCGGCCACATGGCGCACGCGGGCCATGACTTGGCCGAGCGTCAGGCCGGTCGAGTGAAAGTCGTAATCACCGGAGCCGACCTCGACGACCGCTACACCGCGCTTTGGGCGGACGAGCGGCGCAGGCCGCAACGGTCGGCCTGTTTCGGTCACCTGCGCGGCTTTGCTCGCTGGCAAATACACCGTCGCCCGCGCGTTGGGCGGGATGCTGAGCCGAAGTCGGAAGCCTTCCTCGTCCAACGCCCATGCGACGCTGAGCCGGCCATAGGGCGACTCCAGCGCTGCCTGGACCCGGCTCAAGCCACCGCCCGGTTGAGGCCGAATGATGACGTGACGATAGCCGGGCGCTTCTGGGTCAATCTCAATCCCCGCTACCACGCGATACAGCCAATCCCCGATCGCGCCGAACGCATAGTGGTTGAACGAGTTCATCCCGGGATCCTGGAAGCCCCCGTCGGGTTTGATGCCGTCCCATCGTTCCCAGATGGTGGTCGCGCCCCGCTTCACGGGGTAGAGCCACGATGGATAGCCTTCCTGATTGAGCAGCTCATACGCAAGGTCGGTATAACCAAAGCGGCTGAGCACATGGCACAGGTAAGGCGTGCCGAGGAAGCCGGTGGTAGGGTGGTAATCGGCGTCGCGCACGGCCTCGGCCAAGCGTTGGGCGGCCAGGGGGCGCAGGCGCTCCGGCAGCAGGTCGAAGTGCAGCGCCAAAACATACGCCGTCTGCGTGCCGGGGCCGACGCGCCCGCGCGGCGAGACGAACTCGGCGTTAAACGCCGCTTTCACCCGTTCGTACAACGCCGCGTAGGCCTGCGCGTCATCTGTCTTGCCTAGGGCGCGGGCGGTGCGGTACATCAGGTCGGCGCAGTGGGCGAAGAACGCCGTGGCGATCAACTCCGTGTTGGTCGCCGGCGCCGGCAGCAAGGGGTTCGGCCCGCGATAGTCCAGCCAATCGCCAAAGTGAAAGCCGCTCGCCCAGAGGAAGCGCTCGCCGGCCTGGCGGCACAGGAAGTCCACCCAGCGGGCCATGCTTTCATATTGCTCGGCGAGGATCTCTGTGTCACCGTAGCATAAGTAGAGCGTCCAGGGACAGATCACGGCGGCATCCCCCCAGCCGGCGGAGGCGGCACTGCCGTGGCTGAGGATGTCGGGCACGACGAAGGGCACGCGCCCATCCGGATATTGATCGGCGGCCAGGTCCCTGAGCCACTTGGCGAAGAAGAGGGCAACGTGGCGATTGAGACAGGCCGTACGGATGAAGACCTGCGCATCGCCCGTCCATCCCAGGCGCTCGTCGCGCTGCGGACAATCGGTCGGCACGTCCACGAAGTTGCCCTTTTGTCCCCACACGATGTTGTGCTGGAGCTGGTTGATGAGCGGGTTGTCGCAGGCGAACTCGCCGGCAGGCGGCATGTCCGAATGCACCACGACGCCGGTGAGGTCCTCCGGGCGCAGCTCGCCCGGCCAGCCGCGGACGCCCACGTAGCGAAAGCCCATGAAGGTGAAGCGCGGCTCGTAGACCTCCTCGCCATCCCCCCTCAGCGTGTACTGCACCGTCTGTTTGGCCGCGCGCAGGTTGGCGACGTACAGGTTGCCCTCCGCGTCGAGGACTTCGGCGTGGCGCAGCGTCACGGTCGTCCCCGCCGGCCCGCGCACCTTGAAGCGCACCCAGCCGACCATGTTCTGGCCGAAGTCGGCGATCACCTCACCGTTCGGCGCAGCGAACACGCACACAGGCGCCAGGCAATCCTGCTGCCGCACCAGAGGACCTTCCTGGGCGACCAAGATATCTTTAGGCTGGTTCAAGCTGCGCACGGCGCGCCAGTCGCGGTCGTCGAAATCTGGAGTCGCCCATCCATCCTGTTCCAGCCGCGCGTCGTAGGTCTCGCCGTGGTATAGCTCGGCCATGCGGAGCGGGCCGAGCGAGGCGCGCCAGCCGGCGTTGCTGGTGACGATCAGGCGCCGGCCGTCCGCGAGGTCAACGTGGAGCTGGGCCAGCAGCGCCAGGCGGTCGCCGTAGTGATTGCGTCGCCGGCCAGAGAAACCGAGGTGACCGCGATACCAGCCATCGCCCAAGATCGCGCCGATGGCGTTCGCGCCGGCGCGCACGAGCTCGGTGACATCGTAGGTCTGGTACTGGAGCCGCTTGCGATAGCTGGTCCAGCCGGGCGTGAGCACGGCGTCGCCCACTCGCTGGCCGTTGAGATACAGCTCGTATAGCCCTAGGCTGGTGGCGTAGAGGCGGGCGGCGCGCACTTCGCCATCCACAGTGAAGGTGTAGCGCAGGAAGGGCGCGGGGCGCGCCTCATCCTCAGCGTCGTCCCAGTCCGGCGTGATCCACTCGGCCTGCCAATCGTCCACCGTCAGCAGGCCCATCTCCCACCAGGCGATCTCGCTCCAATCAGAGGGCTGGCCGGCTTCGTCCCAGACGCGCACGCGCCAGTAGCAGCGCTGGGTCGAGCGCAACGGCGGCCCTTCATAGCGCACGTGCACGGACTGGTCGGAATGCACTTTGCCGGTGTCCCAGAGGACGCTGCGCTCGCACGACAGATCGGCGGCGACGACGAGCTGATACGCCGACTGCGCAGCGCCGCGCGCGCCGTCGTCGGCGCGCAACTGCCAGCTCAAGCGCGGCTGGCGCACGCCCAAGCCAAGTGGGTTCTGGCGATATTCACAGGTGAGGCGATAAGGTGATAACAAGCGCGATGCTCCGGACATTTGGATGTCAAATCGGGGTTGAGAGGCGGCGGCGCATTGCGACAGGCGCACGCATCAAGATGATCAGCTCCCCACCAGGCTGCGCTGCCGGTGAATAGAGGGTGGGCGACGGCAGCGCCGTAGCCTACCCCTGAGTCGCTGTGAACGCACGCTGCGCAGCTTTCTCACAAAAGTTGAATTAGTTCGGCGCGCTCCAGGCCCGATGTCCGCGCAACTCCTCGTAGCTCTCCGCCAGGTCATACAAGCGCCGATTGGCCTCGTCCAGCGCAGCGACCATGCGTTGGAAATCTCGGTCGCCGCGAGCTAGGTCCAGCTTCATCAGCGCCACGGGCATCTCCAACAAGGTCTGATGCGTCCTGCGCAGCTCGGCCAGGATCTGCGCCTCCAAGCGAGCGATCTCCTGGAGCACTGCGCCTGCGCCCTCTGAGCGCTGGGCGATCTTCTTCACGCGGCGCAGGCGCTGGAGCTTGCCGAGGGCGCCGCTGATGTTCTCCGGAACGCGCTGGAGCTGGCGCAGCAGCTCGGATCGTTGCCCGGCGGGGATCGCGCTGCTGGCCAACACCCCCCGAATTTCCTCCGCCAGCCGGCGCGCGTCCTCTACATACTGCGCCTCCGATATGCCGGATGGGACACGCCGCTCACGCCAGCGATAGAGGGCGAACAGCGGCAAGGCCACGAACACGATCGCGCTCACCAGCACGAGCAGCGCTGCCATTAGGAAGAGAAACGCCGCGATCCCCATTGCTCATCTTCGCGCGGGCTTACTCAGCCCCGCTGCGCAGAGAGAGTATATAGCGAAACGTCTTTGCCGCCCAGCTTGTATTTGTATTCCTCGTTGCCCTGGAGGAAGTCGAAGACGCGCCGGCCATCGAGGATGGCCTTCTCGATCAGGCGTGCGATCAACACTTGGCCTGGGCTGAGGTAGGCGTATCTGGTCGGATCTAGCCCGGAGTTGTAAACCAGCACGGCGTCGTTGTAGAGGAAGTTCATGTAAGCCGCGGCGCGGGCGCCGGCCACCTCCAGGAAGGCCAATTGCAGCCGGCCGACGTCGAACATCGCTTGTGCGATGGCGTGAAAGAAGCGCGCCATGCGCGGGGTCATAAATGCCGCCTTCTCCGGCGCTGACGCTTTCATCAGCACGATGAAGTCATCCACATCTCGCGCCAGCGCGTGTGCCTCGGTGGTAAAGGTGATCGCCACCTCCTCGCTGGCGCGGCGCAGCTTGCGCTGCAGCTCGCGACGCTCTTTGCCGTCCAGGCTGGCCAAATAAGCGTCGAAGGATTCGGGCAGCGCGATCCTGGGGCAGGTATCCTCAAAAGCGACCTGGGGGTGCCAGCCCTCAGCGCGCAGCATCTCAGGCAGGAGGGCCAACGTCGGCGAGGTCTCTACGATATTGCACAGGGCCAGCGATTGCCAGGCCGGGGCGTCGCTGCTCTTCAAGAAGTCCACCACGGCGCGCAGACAGGCCGGCTCGTGGCCGCGGGCGCAGATGAAGTCGAGGTAATCCGACACTTCTTTGCACCCCACCAGCGCGACTTCTACCGTGCCCGACGGGCCGGGGGCAAAGAAGAGCGGAGCCAGACCGATCAACGCGCCGTCGTCGTCGCAGATCGCCAAGATGCGCAGCTCGCCATCGCCCAGCTCGCGCCACCAGACGCTTTGCCACTCGTGGGTGAGGAAGAGGGTATCGGCTGCCGAGCGCTGGAGCAGGGCGTTCCACTGGCCGGCCAACGCCGCAAAGCCATCGGCCGTGGCGTAAACATGGACGCGCGTCATGCGGGATGCTCAAGCGGCTCCTCGTTGACCCGCCACACGCGGTCGGGGGAGACCAGCTTATCTATGTAAAGCACGCCGTCCAGGTGATCGATCTCGTGGAGGAACGCGCGCGCGACGTGGCCCTCCACCTCATACTTCACGCGGTTGCCATGGCGGTCGAGGGCGCGCACCACAATCCGATAGGGGCGAGCCACATCGCCGCGCCAGCCGGGGATGGATAGGCAACCCTCCGGATATTCCCACGTTTCCTCAGATTGCTTGATGACTTCCGGGTTAATCAACATGTAAAGCACGCCGCTGCCGGGGATGTCGTCGGCCTTCGGCACTTCCACGACGGCGATGCGCTGGGAGACGCCGACCTGTGGCGCGGCCAGCCCTTGGCCGTGCGCATGGTGCATCGTCTCCACCATGTCATCTATCAGTTTCAGCGTGTCGCGGGTGATCTTCTCGACTTTCTTCGCTTTCTTGCGCAGGATGGGGTCGCCGATCTTTCTGATGGTCCTGATCATAGATGGGCAGGATCATAAGGTGCGCGGGGAGGAGTGAATCTGTTTCAGCTCGTCATATATGCCAATGAGGGTCGCCAGCTCTTGCCAGCGCCGGCTGGCCTCCTCTTCCTGTTTGGCGATCCGATGGGCCTCGATGCGCATCAACAGCTCGCGCTGCACGCCCCTGGGGTTCCACACGCGCAGGAAGGACAACTCGTTCTCCACGCCGGCCGTGCGGATGATCACGTCGCCGATGTTGAACAAGTTATCCAGCAAGCCCTTCGTCGTCGCGCTAACGTTCTGGATGTTGCTCAGGCTGGCCGCGCGCTGCGACGTGCCGCCCAGCCCGAACGGGGTGCGCTCGTAGTCTATGACCTGGTCTTTGCTGATCATATATAAATCGTTGCGCCAGTCCTCGTATAGCCAGATCAGCCGCAGCAGCAGGCCAAACCCCACCAGCGCGACGAGCAGCACAGCCGGCGTGCCAAACAGCAGTTGGCGAAGGCTCGTCGTAAAGATGGCGATGATGGCCAAGACAACGACGTAAAGGAGCAACAGGAGCGCCGGCAGCAGGATCGCGCGCACGAGCACCAGCCAGTGCTTGCGATAGACGACCACGTTGCCGTCGCGCACCAACCGCATGCGGGGCAACAGTTCATTGCGCAGGTTGCGCAGCAGCGCGCGTTGTCTCGCCAGCCATGCGCCGGGCGTTTTGCGGGTGGCCACTTTTGGCGCTTCCGGCGCCGGCGAGCGCGGCAATATCCCCAGCTCGCGGCGCAGTTCGGTGCGAATCTTTGCGCGGTCTATGGCGAGCTTCTCGGCGCGCGCGCGGGCCTGTTGCTCAAGGATGAGCGATGCAACCCGATCCGGCTGGCTCACCCAATCAAACCGAATGTTCGCCTGCGCGCCCATCGTCTCTATGAGGATATCGCCGATATCGAATAGCGAGCTGAGGGCGCTCGGGCGGTTGACCGTGACGTTTTGCACCATCGCCAGCGGCGCTTCTTCCTGCGCGTCGTAGAGGGTGAGGATGCGCTCGCGATGGACGAGGCGCTGGTCGGTGATCACGTAGTAGTCGTTCAGCCAGTCCACCAGCAGCCACAGAAAGATGAGCAGCGCGATGAACAGGCCCCCCACGGAGAGCACCGGCACAAAGGCGCTGATGATCGGCTGTTGGAACGAGATGACCCACAGACCCAACGAGAAGACGAGGAGGGCCATCGGCAAGCCCAGCCGGCGCGCAAACACCCACCAGTGCCGACGAGAGAACCACAGCACGACCTCACCAGGGCGCTGGGTGTCGAAGCGCTTGCGCTGGGCGACATATTTCTGATTCTCGGCGTTGTAGGTCAGCGCGCCGCGCATGGCGGGGCGCTGCCGAAGCAGCTTCTGAAAGTCGTCGCGCGGGATGTACCACACCTGCGCCGGCGTCACAGCCTCGACGGTGGCCTCGCTGGGGTGACCGCTAATGAAGGCCAGCTCGTTGAGCATGTCGCCCGGCTGAGCCGTCCGGACAATCGGATCGCGATTGTCCTTGCTCGGCATGCGCACGAACAGCTCGCCCCTTCGCAATAAATAGAGGTTGGTGTCCGATGAGCCGGCGGTCACCAGGACTTCGCCGGCCAGCAGCGAGCGCACCCGCACAAGCGCCAACACGGCGCGCAGGTCGTCCGGCGAGAGCCTGGCCAGCAGGCCGGCCTGGCGCAGGCGGTTGATGAGTTCATCCGGGCGCGGGTCGCGCGGCGTGGTTTGGGCCGTCGCCTGGTTCTGCCCAACCATCAGCGCGATTCTAGCATCGCGGACACGGCGAAGCGCAGCAGCGCAGTCTGCCGGCGCCAGCGCCAGGGCTGGCGAATCAGGCGATACAGCCACTCTAGGTGGGCGCGCTGGAGCCACCGCGGGGCGCGCTTTTGCACGCCAGCGATGAAATCAAACGCGCCGCCGACGCCCATCCCCAAAAGGCCGGGGCGGGCATCTGCCGTTGGCAGGAGGAGAGGCAGATTGCGAAACAGCCATTTATCTTGCGCGGGCGCGCCATAAGCGACGAAGAGAAGTTGAGGACGCCCGGCGCGCACCCGCGCCGCGATCGCCAGCTCTTCCTCGCGCTGCGGCGTGCCAGCATACGTGCCGGCGACGGTCAATCCCGGATACCGCATCACCATCTGGGCGGCGGTGAGTTCGGCCACGCCGGGCTGCGCCCCTAAGAAGAAGACCCGCCACCGCCGGCGGGAGGCCAGCGCGCAAAGGGCCTGCATCAGGTCCACGCCCGCCACCCGCTCCCGCAGCCACACCCCGCGCCGCCGCGCCGCCCACACCACCCCGATGCCGTCCGGCACGTTCAGCGCCGTGTGCGCCAAAACGGTCCGAAAGTCCTCGTCGCGCTGCGCGGCCATGATGAACTCGGGGTTCACCGTGGCAAACTGGTGCGCGCCCCCGCGGTCAATCAACGCCTCGGCCATTGTCACGGCCTCGTCGTAGGTCACGTCGTCCACGCGCACGCCCAAGATCGTCACCGAGCGGGGGATTGTCACCTGATCCTCACCTTAGGGACTTAGAATCGTGTCCGTGAATACGGGCCGCAGGTTAGTGTACCTGGACCACGCGGCGACCACGCCGGTTGCCCCCGAGGTAGAGGCGGCGATGCGACCATATTGGCGCGAGGTGTTCGGGAACGCAGCGTCGCTCCATCACTTCGGGCGCGAAGCAGCCGCCGCGCTGGACGAAGCCCATGCTGTGCTGGGCTGCGCCATCGGCGCGCGCGCCGGCGAGGTCATATTCACCGGCTGCGGCAGCGAAGCGGACAACCTGGCCCTGAGAGGGGTCGCCTTGGCCATGCGGCGCACCGGCAAGCGCGAACCAGGCCATATCATCACCACGCCGATTGAGCATCAGGCCGTCGCGGCCACCGCTCAGCAGCTCAAGGATCTGTTCGGCTTCGACCTCACGTTCCTGCCGGTGGATGGCTGCGGGCGCGTGGATCCCGATGATGTGCGGCGCGCCATCCGCCCCGATACGGTCCTTGTCAGCGTGATGTTGGCCAATAACGAGGTCGGCACCCTCCAGCCGGTCCGCGAGATCGGCGCGCTTTGCCGCGAGCGCGGCATCCCTTTTCATAGCGACGCGGTGCAGGCGCCGGCCTATCTGCCGCTCGACGTGAACGCGCTCAACGTAGACTCGCTGGCGCTGTCCTCGCACAAGTTCTACGGCCCGAAGGGCGTCGGCGTGCTCTACCTGCGCGAGGGCACGCCCTACATCCCGCCGATCACCGGCGGAGGACAAGAGCGCGGCCGCCGGCCAGGGACGGTGAACGTGGCGGGCGCGGTAGGCAGCGCGGCTGCGATGAAGTACGTTTCCCACCAGCGCGAGGCGCAGTCCGCCCGCCTGGCTGCCCTACGCGACCGGCTGATCACCGGCGTGCTTGACCGCGTGCCCGACGCGCGCTTGACCGGCCACCCGACCGACCGGCTGCCCCATCTGGCCAGCTTCGTCTTCAAGGACGTGGATGGCGAATCGCTGCTGATGGCGCTGGACGTGGAAGGGTTCGCCGTCAGCACCGGCTCGGCCTGCACCAGCGGTAATCCCGAGCCGTCGCCGGTGTTGCTGGCGATGGGGATTCCGCCGGCCTGGGCGTTGGGCAGCCTGCGCGTCTCCCTCGGTTACGATACCCGTCCGGAGGACATTGACGCCCTGCTCGACGTGTTGCCGCGCTGCGTTGAGCGCGTGCGTCGCTATGGGTTGAGCGATGGCTAAGACGCGCGTCGTGGTGGCCATGAGCGGCGGCGTGGACTCGTCGGTCGCGGCGGCCCTCCTGGTTCGCCAGGGCTACGAGGTGATCGGCATCATGCTGCGCCTGTGGGCCGATCAAGCCGGCGCGGACGCGGCTACCAACGTCAACCGCTGCTGCACGCCGGAGGCTGTGGCCGACGCGCGGGCCATCGCGCGCCTGCTCGACATCCCGTTCTACGATATTCACGCCGAGGGCATCTTTAAGCAGCGCGTGGTTGACCCCTGGGTGGCCGCTTACGCGGAAGCCACCACGCCCAACCCTTGCTTCAACTGCAACCGCTCCATCCGCTTCGGCTTCTTGCTTCAAAAAGCGCTGGCGCTGGGCGCGGAGTACCTGGCCACCGGCCACTACGCGCGCGTGGCGCGCAAGGCGGATGGGCGCTTTTGCCTGTTGCGCGGCAAGGACGAGAAGAAGGATCAGAGCTATGTCTTGCACGTGCTGGGCCAGCGCGAGCTTGCCCACGCCATGTTCCCGGTCGGCGACTATACAAAAGAGGAAGTTCGCGCCATAGCGCGCGACTTTGGCCTGCCGACCGCCGAGCGCGCCGAGAGCCAGGATTTGTGCTTCCTGACCCAGGGTGACTACAGAGGATTTCTCGTTCGGCACGCCCCAGAGGTCGCTCGGCCTGGCCCGATCATGAACACGCGCGGCGAGGTGATCGGCCAGCACGAGGGCCTGCCCTTTTACACCATCGGTCAGCGCAGGGGGCTACGCCTGACGACGCGCAGCGCGCAGGCCGAGCCGCTCTACGTCATCCGCCTGGACCGCGCGAACAACGCGCTGATCGTCGGCAGCGCCGAGGAGCTTGGCGCGCGCCGCGCGCGGGTGCGCGCCATGCACTACGTCAGCGGCGAGCCGCCCGCTGGGCCGCTGCGGTGCAGCACGAAGATCCGCTACAAGGCGCGGGAAGCCGCCGGCTGGCTATACTCAGACCCCGACGGCGGCGCGGCCTTCGCGTTCGATGAGCCGCAGCGCGACGTGACGCCGGGACAAGGGCTGGTGTGCTACGCCGGCGATGAAGTCATCGGCGGCGGGATTATCGTGAGCGACTCGTAACCCCGGCAGCTTCCCGCACCCGCCGTGGGCTATTTGTCCGGCAAGGCCGCGATGCCCGGCAGCATCTTGCCTTCCAGGAACTCCAGCGAGGCCCCGCCGCCGGTGCTGATGTGGGTGATGCGGTCGGCCAAGCCGGTTTGCTCGATCGCTGCCACCGAGTCGCCGCCGCCGACGATGCTGATCGCGTTCGACTCAGCAACGGCCTTGGCGAGTTCGCGCGTGCCGACGGCGAACTTCGGGAACTCAAACACGCCCATCGGGCCGTTCCAGACGATCATCCGCGCGTTCTGGAGCTGATTGCGATATTTCTCCACGGTGTGCGGGCCGATGTCCATCGCGCGCCAGCCGGGCTTGATCTGGCCAACCGTCACCGTCTGGGTATTGGCATCGTTGCTGAACGCATCGGCGACCACCACGTCAACCGGCAACATCAGCTTGCCGCTGCAGCACAACAGCAGCTCGCGGGCCTGCTCAACCACGCTGTCCTCGACGAGCGAGTCGCCCAGCTCATACCCTTCAGCCTTGAGGAAGGTGTTGGCCATGCCGCCGCCGATCATGATCTTGTCGGCCAGGTTCATCAGGTTGTTGATCACCGGCAGCTTGTCGCTGATCTTCGCCCCGCCCAGCAGGACGACGAGCGGGCGCTCCGGGTCGTTGAGCACCTTGCCGAGGAAGTGAATTTCCTTCTCCATCAAGAAGCCGGCTGCGGCGGGCAGAAAGTGGGCCACCGCTTCCACCGAAGCGTGCGCGCGATGGGCGCTGCCGAAGGCGTCGTTGACGTAGAGGTCGCCCAGCGCAGCCAACTGCTTGGCGAACTCAGGGTCGTTCTTCTCCTCCTCCTTGTGGAAGCGCAGGTTCTCCAACAGCATCACCTCGCCCGGCTGGAGCGCCCTGGCCTGCGCCTCGACCTCCGGGCCGACGCAGTCCTCGGCAAAGCGCACCGGCCGTCCGAGCAGCTCGCCCAGCCGTTGGGCGACGGGGCGCAGGCTCTGCGAGGGGTCTTTGCCCTTCGGCCGGCCCAGGTGTGACATCAGCACCACCGACGCGCCCTGATCGAGCGCGAACTGGATCGTGGGCAGCGCAGCACGGATGCGCGTATCGTCGCTGATCACGCCGTCCTGCAACGGCACGTTAAAATCAACCCGCATCAGCACGCGCTTGCCCTTGAGCGAATCGAAATCACGGATCGTCCTTTTGTTTAACACGGCGAAACTCCTCTATACGCTTTGTCCAATCCTGCCGACGACCAACGATGACCATCAGCAGCCAAGATTGTAAGCGGAGCGCAGGTGCATTCACTCATCGGGGCAACCCTCAACCAGGCTATGCTGCCGGTGAGGGTGAGTTTGTTCAGAGGGTGGGCGACGGCAGTGCCGTCGCCCACCCAAGGGTTTGCCCATGGCTGTGAATGGACCTCAGAGCATCTGAACGGGGGAGCGTGTCACGTGGCAGCCTCATCGCGCCCGATGACCAAAGCGGCGATCCGCGCTGCGGCGACGGCGATCGGCCTGACGCTGGACGACGAGCAGGCCGAGAAGCTGCTCCGCCTTCGCCATCTGCTGCTCGAGGCCAACGCGCGCTTCAACCTGACGGCGATCACCGCCGATGAGGACATCCTGGCGCTCCACTTCATGGACTCGCTCACCCCGCTGCCCTTCATCCGCTCGGCGCAGGGCGCGCCTGGCGCGCGCCTGACGCTGATTGACGTGGGCAGCGGCGCCGGCTTCCCCGGCATCCCGCTCAAGATCGCCATGCCGGAGCTGGAGGTCACGCTGATGGACGGCACAGCCAAGAAGGTGCGCTTTTGCCAGCAGGCCATCGCCGCGCTGGCGCTGGCGGACATCCGCGCGATCCACGCGCGGGCCGAAGAAGCCGGCCATCAGCGCGCGCACCGCGAGCGCTACGACGTCGTCATCGCGCGAGCGGTCGCGCCGATGCCCACCCTGGCCGAGTACCTGCTGCCGCTGGCGCGCGTGGGCGGGCTGTGCATCGCCATGAAAGGGAGCGAGGCGCAGCGCGAGGCGGCAGAAGCGGCCGGCGCGATCGCCAAACTGGGCGGCGCGCCCCCCCAGGTCCACCCCGTGCACCTGCCCGACCGCGCCGACCAGCGTGCGCTGATCCTGGTGCACAAGGTCGCCCCCACGCCGAAGCTCTATCCTCGCGCCGGCGGCGCACCGCGCAAGGCCGCGCTAGGGTAGAACTTCGCACGCCCCACCCTATCACACTGCCTCCCCCTTGTCATTCTGAGAGAAGCGAAGAATCTAAACTCGTGGCCGGCTGAAGCGCTGCGGGGTCGCTATCAGGCTGCGGTATGCTTAAGCAGCGCTTTCAAGCGCATGCCCGACCAAGCATGAACGACGCTTCACCGGCCTCCTCATCCCCGCCCACCCGCCGGGCGTGCGCGCTGGTCGCGCTGGCCTTTGCGCTGGCCGCCTTCATCCACGCTAACCTTTGGGGGCAGATCATCCCGCTCTGGCAGATCCCGGACGAGGCGGCGCACTTCGAGTACGTCCACCTGCTGACTCGGCTGGGCCGGCGGCCGACGCCTGCCGACGCCGACCCCGCCCTCCAAGCGGCGATGCTGCGCTCGATGTGGGAGAACCGCTACTGGGAGTACCTGGGCTACCAACGGCCGGAGCAACCGCCGGCGCGCATCCTGCCCGGTGGCTGGACCTCTGGTGGGGCCATCCCGGACACGGCGGTGATTGGCGATGCGTTCGTAGGCGCCTTTAGCCAGTTGCAGAACCCGACGCCGGTCTATTACGC
>DAOTYZ010000340.1:0-3850 GCA_034434555.1 Candidatus Roseilinea sp. | reverse complement strand
CCCGTGATCCCCTGGACGATCAGGCGGGTGTTCTTGTCTGCGAGGATGGCCATAGATCTTCCGTTGTGAATGTGTTGAATCGAAGCGGATTGTAGTCGAGCGCGTGATAAGTGCCCTGTGCGTTCGCGCCCGAGACAGTGCACCTTCGTTTTATGTGATGTGTTAGCCCTGGGGGTCCTGCGCTGACCCATTGACAGTTCAGCGGGCATTTGCTAATATCAACGCTTGTTGATATGGGCAAAGCGTGTTCTACGGCCAGGCGCGCGCCGCGCCAGGCGGCGCAGGACGCCGAGGCAGTTCGCCCCTTGCTGAAGGTGATGGGTGAGCCGAACCGGCTGCGCATTTTCTCGCTCCTGACGCAGGGCGAACTGTGCGTGTGCGACATTGAAAGCGCGATCGGCCTGCCGCAGAACCTGGTGTCGCATCACCTGGGCGTGCTGCGCGAGGCCGGCTTCATCCGCGCCCGGCGCGCAGGCCAGTGGGTGTACTACTCCATTGACAAGGCGACCCTGGGCGAAGTTTATCCGGCGTTGTGCCGTCTCTTCAACCCCGAATGTGTGAGTGACGAGTCCCGCGCCCGTTGACGCGGACAGCCGTCTTTATTTTCCCGGATATATCAACATCTGTTGATAAGCTGATCAGAAAGGAGTGTGTCAGTATGAGTGAGGACAGGTTGCGCGTGTTGTTCATCTGCACCGGCAACTCGGCGCGCTCGCAAATGGCTGAGGGCGTGCTGCGTCATCTGGCCGGCGAGCGTGTCGAGGTGTTCAGCGCCGGCAGCAAACCGAGCGTCGTGAACCCGATGGCTATTCGCGCCATGGCCGAGATCGGTGTGGATATCAGCGGCCATCGCTCAAAGTCGCTGATGGAGTTCATTCATCAGCCCTTCGACTTCGTGATCACGGTGTGCGACAGCGCCGCCGAGACCTGCCCGGCTTTTCCAGGCCGGGCGCAACGCATCCATTGGAGTTTCCCTGATCCGGCCGCTGTCGAGGGCGAAGAGGCGAAACTGGCCGCGTTCCGATCGGTGCGCGACGGCTTGATCGAGCGATTCTGCGACTTTATTCAACACCAGGGGCTTGCCGACTTTGTGCCGGCTGAACAGCGTTAAGTAGATTCAAACTATGGCAACAACCACAATCCCTTCCAAAACTGCTTCGCGCGGCGTGGCGCAGCAACTGTCATTGCTGGATCGTTTTCTTCCCCTGTGGATCTCTGCGGCTATGGCGCTCGGCCTGGTGCTGGGCGCGGTATGGCCGGACATCAAGGAAGCGTTTAGCGCGCTGTCGATCGGCTCGGTGTCGCTGCCTATTGCGATCGGTTTGCTATGGATGATGTACCCGGTGCTGGCCAAGGTCAAGTATGAGGAGTTGGGCAAGGTTGGCAAAGCGTGGGAGCAGTTCGGCGTGTCTTTGGTGCTGAACTGGCTGATCGGGCCGGTGACCATGTTTGCGCTGGCATGGATTTTCCTGGCCGACCAGCCGGCCTTTCGCACCGGCCTCATCATCGTCGGGCTGGCGCGCTGCATTGCCATGGTGCTGATCTGGAACATGCTGGCCGGCGGCGACAGCGAGTATTGCGCCGTGCTGGTGGCGCTGAACAGCGTGTTCCAGATCATCATGTACAGCCCGCTGGCCTATCTGTTCCTGGTGGTCGTGCCGGGCTGGTTTGGCGCGCCGGGCACGGCGCTCGACATCAGCATGTGGGATATTGCGCAGAGCGTGTTGATTTTCCTGGGCATACCGCTGGCCGCCGGCGTCATCACCCGCTTTGCGCTGATCCGCAATAGGGGCAGGGAGTGGTATGAGACGCGCTTCATGCCGCGCCTCGGCCCAACGGCGCTGGTCGGCCTGCTGTTCACCATTGTGGTGATGTTCTCGATGCAGGGCGATCGTATCCTGGCCGCCCCGCTGGATGTGCTGCGTGTGGCGATTCCGCTGGCGGTCTACTTTGCGCTGATGTTCTTTGTTTCGTTCGCCATCTCACTGTGGCGCAAGTTTCCCTATCATCTGGCGGCTACCCAGTCTTTCACCGCCGCCAGCAACAATTTCGACCTGGCCATTGCCGTGGCGGTGGCCACCTTCGGGATCGCCTCGCAGGAGGCGCTGGCGACGGTGATCGGCCCGCTGATCGAGGTGCCGGTGTTAATCGCGCTGGTCTACGTGGCGCTGTGGATCCGGCGCGTGTGGTTCAAGCAGGCGGAGGCCGAAGCGCAGGCGGCAGCCGGTCGGGGCTGAGCGTCAGCCCAGTCCTGACCTGCTCGCCGGGCGCGTAGACGCAAGCCTGGATCAGGTGTTTGTCGAGAGGTTCTCGGGCGCGGCCTGCGTCAATCCGGCTGTGCTGTCCACATCTGCTCTGCGCCGCGATACGGCCCGCCGTGTGGAAGTCGCCGTGCAGCCCAGTTCCAGCGCCGGCGAGCCGGCCGCCTGCGCCTGCGCCACGTAGAAGGCCACATCGCCCGCCACGCCGGTGAAGCGCGGCTCGTAGAACGCGCTCAGGGCCGCGTTGTATTCGTTGCGCTCTTCTGAAAGGTCAGCGTTCGAGATCATCGGTCAGGCTTCTGTTGAATCTGTCCTGCGCGCAACGCGCTGAGCGCGGCGGTCAGGCCGCAAATGATTGTGTCGAGGCTCATCGAGGCCGTGGCGGCTTCTGCGCCGGCCACCCGGTCAACCTGACGCTGAGCTGGAACGGCACGACCGGGCAGGGGACGGTGACCTACGGCTATTGCATCAAGACCACCAACGCGCCGTGCACGGCGAGCGAGCGGATGCGGGGCAGTGGTGGGCGTTCAGCGTGGCGAATGACCCCGACGTGGGACCGGGGGACTTCGGCAAGACCAGCCCGATCAGCGGGACGACGGTGGCCAACCCGGTCGGGCTGGCGTGGGGCCTGGCGAGCGGCGCGGTGGGCTATCGGGTCTGCGTCGGGACGGCCTGGGGTCTGTGTGACGTGGTGAACCAGGCCTCTGCGGCTGCAGCGCCGCTGACGGCCACGCTGCCGTCTGGGAGCTACTGGTGGCAGGTGACGGCGGTGGACGCGGATGGGGACACGACGCAGGCGGATGGCGGGCAGTGGTGGCCGTTCGGTGTGGAGCAAGCCATCGGCAACCTGGACAACGCGGGCACGCGCAAGGAGGCGACGCCGACGGCTGTGCGAATGGGCGAGCTGGTGAGCTACACGATCGTGCTGAGCAACAGCGGGGACGCAGCAGTGACGGCGCGAGTGACCGACACGCTGGCGGTGAGCGCGACGCTGGTGAGCGCGACGCCGGGGTATGCGCAGAGCGGGCAGACGCTTGCCTGGAGCAACGTGGCCGTGCCGGCGGGCGGGACGGCTGTGTTGACCATCACTGTTCGTGCGGCGAACGGGCTGCTGCCGGAGGGCTACACGCTGTTCAACAGCGTGACCATCGGCACGGCGGATGGGGAGTTCACGCGCAGCGCGCCGGGGGTGAGTGTCGAGCCGTGCCGGGCGTTCGTGCCGATCGTGCGGCGGCCGCCGGATCTCGCGCCGCGCGTCTTCATCCCGATGGTGATGCGGCCGTAATCGTCGGGGCGCGGTCGGGGCGCAGTAGGGGCGTAGCGGCGCTACGCCCCTGCTGGGGCGTGCCGGTGTATGGGGCGAGGGATGTCTACTCCCTCGCCCCATTTGCTATGCCCCCTGCGGGGGTCGCCGGCGCCCTGCCTCACCCTGTCACCCTGAGCGCGGTGAAGTTCGCGAACCGCCCCTGCGCGCGGTTGGCTAAGGTGCTGCGGGGGCGCTGAGGTGGGGCGTTTGGCGGCTGCGCAGGGGGGCGTAGCACCGCTACACCGGGGCGTAGCACCGCTACACCGGGGCGTAGCACCGCTAC
>DAOTYZ010000339.1:0-5613 GCA_034434555.1 Candidatus Roseilinea sp. | reverse complement strand
GAGAGGAGAGGCGCAGAGAGCGCAGAGGATATGTAAAAATCTCTGCGTCCTCCGCGTCTCTGCGGTGCGTGTTTCTTGTATCACCTTCAAGTGGCGCACTCCCTGAATATACTTCCCCTCGCAAGCCGTTTTAGAATGCTACTCAGTTGAGCGCGCGCATGGTGAACAACGGCATCCAAACGACCGACCTGACCTACACCTATGCTGGCAGAGAAAGCTCGGCCCTTTACGATGTGTCCATCACCTGTCGCGCTGGCGAGATCACGCTGATCGTCGGGCAGAGCGGCAGCGGCAAGACCACCCTGGCCCGCTGTATCAATGGTCTGATCCCGCATACCTACAAGGGTGGGACGCTGCGTGGGGAGCTTCGCTTTGCCGATGAGTCACTCAAGCATCTCTCGCTCGCTCAGCTCGCCCGCCGAATCGGGACGGTGATGCAAGACCCAGACAGGCAGGTCGTCGCCACGCGCGTCTTCTACGACATCGCTTTTGGGCCGGAGAATCTGGGGCTACCTAGGGACGAGATTCGCGCCAGGGTGCATGAGGCAGCGGAGCAGCTACATATCACGCATCTGCTCGACCGCGACACCCACACCCTTAGCGGGGGTGAGTTGCAGAGGGTGGTGATCGCCGGCGCGCTGGCCATGCGCCCGCGCGCGCTGCTGCTCGATGAACCGCTTGCCTCTCTTGACCCACCTTCGGCGCGCGATGCGCTGGCCGTCTTCCGCCGCTTGGCAGACTCAGGGCTAACCGTGATCATGATTGAGCATCGCCTGCGCGAGGCGCTGGGGGTGAGGCCGGAGCACGCCATTGCTCTGAATGGCGGAGAGGTGGCATTTGACGGCGCAGCAGCCGGCTTGCTCGCTTGGCTGGACGCAAAGCGCAATGGCCACCCAGTGAATCGCGCAGCATCTCCGCCGCGCCGCGACAATGGAGATGTGTTGCTGGCCTTTCGCAACATCACCTTTGCCTATCCCGGAGCACGCCAGGCGCAACTGCGCGGCGTTTCACTCGACGTGCGCGCTGGCGACGTGATCGCCTTGATTGGGCCAAACGGGGCCGGCAAATCCACACTCTGCAAGATGGCGGTTGGCCTGATCCGTCCCGGCGCCGGCCAAGTATTGGTTGCTGGCCAAGACGCCGGACGCGCGACGACGGCCCAGCTCGTGCGCACGGTCGGCTATGTCTTCCAGAACCCGGCTGCGATGCTCTTCGCCAACACGCTGGGCGAAGAATTGGCGTTCGGCCCACGCAACCTCGGCTTGGCCGATGCTCAGATCGCCACGCGGATCAAGCAAGCGCTGGCCATGGTCGGATTGGATCACCTACCACTGGATCAGTCGCCCTTTAGCTTGAGCTTTGGGCAGCAAAAGCGGGTGGCGATGGCCGGCGTGCTGGCCATGCAGCCGCGCGTGCTCATCCTAGACGAACCCACGGCCGGCCTGGACGATGGCACAGCAGAGGAACTGTTGGACCAGTTGCTGAGCGCAACAGCTCGGCCGGAAGCTATTGTGATGGTCACGCACGACCTGATGCTGGCGCGCCGCTTCGCCAACCGCGTGGTCCTAATGGTCGCCGGCCAGGTGATCGCCGACGGCGCGCCAGACGACGTCCTCACGTCTGCTGAAGTGATGAGACAAGCTGGATTCGATCCTCTCCCTGCTCTGACCGACGATTTCGCCACTGCAACAACCGATGTCCCACATTCAGCGTCTTGATCCCCGCGCGCGTGTGACCTTTTATATTTGCCTGACCACGGCGCTGCTGGTGGTCAACGATCTGCGCGTCCTGACCGTCCTGCTGATCTTGAGCGCGGCTGTGCTGCTGATGGCGCGTCTGGCGTGGGCGCGCATCCGACAAGTGGCACTGGGGGTGCTCATCTTCATCATGGTGATCACCACGCTGAACCTGCTCTTTCGTTCGCCCTTGGAGGCAGCGCAGCAAGCCATCCGCGCGGTGGCGATGGCCTCCGCATCATTGGCCATGATGTTCACGTTTGATCCGGCTGATCTGGGCATCACCTTTCGCCGGATGGGCTTTCCGGATCGCTTTGCCTTCGCCCTCGACCTCACCGTGCGCTTCGTGCCCATGCTGATGCGCGACTTTCGCATCACGATGGACGCGCAGCGGTCGCGCGGCTACGAACTTGAATCGCGCGATCGCAGTTTGCGGAGTGTGCTGACCGTTGGCCGGCGTTTCGCACCGCTGATCGTGCCGGTGGTGGTGCGGACGGTGCTAGAGGCAGAAGACCGCGCCAACGCCATGGACCTGCGCGCGTTCGGCACGGGCCGGCGGACGTGGCTGCGGACGCTGCACATGCGACCGCCGGATTATGTCTTGGTCGCGGCCTCGTTTGCGCTGTTGGCCGGCGCGGTCGCCGTTCGCTTCACCCTGGGCTAACCCGCCGGCGCTCGCTGGTGAGCTTCCGGCGCGCCTTCTCCAAGTCCTCTTTGCTCGCCACCAGCGTCAGCGTGTCTCCTGCTTCGATCACCGTGCTGCCGGTAGGCACGAGGTGCATGCCTCTGCGCGCGATGAGCACGATCAGCGCACCCTCCGGCAGGTGAAGGTCAACGATCTGCGCACCGACGACCGGCGAATCTGGACCAATGTGAATATCCACCGGTCGCGCGTTGGAGCCTTCAACGATCTGAATGGTCGGCGGCAGGCGCTTGAGTTCGGGGATGCTCAGGCCTAGCCACCGCGCGACTGGTGCAATGGTGACCCCCTGGATGAGCACCGAGCCAAGCACGACGAAGAAGACGAAGTCGAACATGACGTCGGCGCGCTCGATGCCGGCAACCAGAGGGAACGTGGCCAGGATGATCGGCGCAGCGCCGCGCAGCCCCAGCCACGATAGCAAGATCAGCTCGCGCAACGATAGCTTGGCCCAGAACAATGAGAGGAAGACAGCCACCGGCCGCGCTATCAGGATCAAAAATGCCGACCCTAACGTAGCCAGGCCGGCCAACGGCCATAGCTGCGAGGGAGAAACCAACAAACCCAACGTCAGGAACATCGCAATTTGCATCAACCAAGCCAAGCCATCGTGAAAACGGGTGAGGCTGCGTTTGTGGATGAAGTCCTGGTTGCCCATCACGATGCCGCACAGGTACACAGCGAGGAAGCCGCTGCCCCCGACCAGAGCGGTCACGCTGTAGCTGAACAGCACCAGGGCGATGGTAATGATCACATATAGCCCATCGGCCTGCAGGCGAATGCGGTTCATTACGCGCACGCCGGCGTAGCCGGCTGCCAGCCCGAACACCACCCCCAGCGCCGCTTGGGTGAAAAAAGCGGGGATTACGCTGAGCACGCCGCGCTCCGGCGCGGTGACCAGGCTGATGAGCGCGACCGTGAGGAAGACGGCCATCGGGTCATTGCTGCCCGACTCCAGTTCGCTCAACGATTCCAGTTTGGCGGGCAGCCGGCTGGCGCGCATGCGCATGACGCTAAAGACCGCTGCGGCGTCCGTCGAGGAGATGATGGCACCGAGCAGCATCCCCTCCAAGAGGGAGAACCCCATGACGGCCACGGCGAATAACCCCACGCATAGCGCAGTGATAAGCACACCGACCGTCGCCAGCGCGATGCCTTCTTTCAGGACCGGTCTGACCGCGCGCCAAGAGGTATCTAGGCCGCCGGAGAAGAGGATAAAGACCAGCGCGATCACGCCGGTGGCCTGGGCGATGCGCACGTCGCTGAATTGGATGCCGCCCGGGCCCTCTGCGCCGGCCAGCATGCCGACGACGAGGAATAAAACCAGCGCCGGCACGCCCAGGGTGCTGGAGACCTTGCTGGCCAGCACGCACAGGCCGAGCAGCCCAGCGATCAACAAAAGCAACTGTTCAACCGAGAGCGTTGCCGTGAGCTGCATCGCTGTGAGGAGATTATCCCCATTGCGCCGCGGCAGCGAGCAAAATCAGGGTCAGCGAGAGAATGGGCGTGCGCCGAACGGCCCCGGCGGCAGGTCGCCCTCTGCGCATCGCGGGTGCTGTATCACATTTGGCTGTGGGCAGGCCAGATACGCTTGGGCGATCTGCTCGCCTTCGGCCAACATCGCCTCGGTCTTCGAGAAATCCCCCAGCGGCAAGTTGGGATAGCTCGGCAGCGCGATGTGGTGCACGGTGACGCCGGGAACGCACACAGCGCGCTCCAGCTCGTGCAGCGTGAGGTCATACAGCGGCCGCCGGATGGCATAGCCGGCGATGTCCAACGCACCGCGCAGTTCGAGATCGTCCTGATAGCTGAAGGCCAAGTCCAGCGCCCAGATCTCGGTTGCGCCCAGGGCCAGCGCCACCTGCACCGGCAGGTTGGAGACCACGCCGCCATCCACGAACGCCTGACCCTGGTGATATGTGGGCCGGAAGAACCCCGGCACAGCCGCGCTGGTCAACACAGCATCAATGAGTGGTTGCCGGTGGTCGTGACCGCAGACATAGAGGGTGTGGGTTGCCAGGTGGCAGATGGTGACGTAGAGCGGGATGCGCAGGTCGCCGAAGGTGCGCACGCCCGACGGCAGCGCCTGCGCGATGTAGTCGCGCAGGCGTTGGTTATCGGCCAAATGGTCGCTGCCGAATAGCGCCCTCAGCACGCGCCAAGGCGAAGCGGTGCCGAAGAGCCGGCGCCGGCCCGCTTCGCGCCAAAGCGCGAACAGCCGCTCGGCTTGGGCCAGCGTCGGCGCGGCAGCCAGGAATGCCCCATGCAGCGCGCCGATTGAGGAACCAACGATGAAGTCGGGGACGACGCCGCGTTGGAGCAGCACCTTTAGCGCGCCGGCTTGGAGCGCCCCGCGGTTGCCGCCACCGGAGAGGACAAACGCGCGCATACGCAAAAACACCCTCCGCACAGCAGCAGGATGCGCGGAGGGTGTTCGCAGGGGATTCAGCGTTCGCTGCCTGGGTCGTTGAGGATTTCCGGCTTCGTGTCAACGCCCTCGTTGATCAGCGCAGGGCCGGCGTCGGATGCGCGTTCTGCGCTCGCCTTCTCGTGCAGCGATGCAGTGCTGTTGGCCGCGCCGTTGATCACCACCACGGGTTCATCAACCGGATATTCGGATGACCCATTGGACCCGTTGAGGGAGGCATACGAATCGTTGAGCAATGTGCCGTTGCGCTTCTCGCTGCGCGCCTCGGCCAAGGCCTGGGCGCGAATGGCAGCCAGCGTGCGCGGAATGATCTCTTCTTCCTTGAAGGCCTCCAAGCTCTGGTTGGCCTCGATGACCTCTACGACCTCCTTGCCGTTGAGCGTATTCTTGATCAACAGTTCTTCGGCCAGCGCGGTGACCTCCTTCCAGTGACGGCGCAACAGCTTCTCAGTCACCTGCTCCATCTGCAACCAGTAGCGTTCGAGCACATCGTCCTGCGCCATCATCGCAGCGACGTTGTCGCCGCCGAAGGCGCCGAAGCGCATGGCCAGGCGCGGGCCGAAGTAGCCGTAAACGGCCAGCTTCCAGAGGTTGATCTGCACGTTGCGATAATCGCCGCCGGTGGAGGCGAACATCTCGCCGGTGAGGATCTTCTCAGCAGCTCGGCCGGCCAGAGACACGATGATCTCATAGGCGTAGCGCATCACCGGCTCGACGTGCTGATCAATGGTGTCCACGGGCATGACGTG
>DAOTYZ010000338.1:0-1921 GCA_034434555.1 Candidatus Roseilinea sp. | reverse complement strand
ACTTAAATCGAAAGTACAGGTCTCACTAGTGCTACCTGAGAGAGGCCAATTAAGGAAACAGGGGTACATTCACGACTAGGAGCAGAAATCTGTTTTGGCGACGGCACTGCCGTCGCCCACTCTCTACAATTCGCCTTTGCCAGGCAGCGAGAGTGTTGTCTCCGTTGGCGAATGCACCTGAACGCACCTGGTAACAAAGGCGTCGTGTATGCTTTTTGTGGTAAGTCGCGCTGGTGGAGATGGCCAGCGTCGTAACCTGCGCTTTCTGCTTCGGCGGGATATCGTTTAAGCTAACAATACTTGAGTGTCTCATGACGGATATCAACGAAGTAGAGTCATAGATATTCTTTATCCGATACAACTAGAGGCCGATCGGCTGATTTCTGCAAAACCCGCTGCTGCAGATGAATTTGAGCGCGGCGGCATCCAGCTCTACCGAAATGCGAAGCGAGAGGGAATGTTTGTGTAACGGCTGCGCTCGTGGGGTGGGGCTAGCTATCCTGCTGTTGCATGATGCCGCGCTGAATCAGAGGCGGCGAGTCACTGATGATCCCGTGCACGCCACAGGCTGCGGCGTAAGCCGCTTGCGCGGGGTCGTTGACCGTCCAGGTGTTCACCCGCTTGCCCTGGGCCTTCAGCCGGCGCACCATCGCCGGCGTCACCAGGCCGATGTCGGGATGGCAGAACTCGTGCGGCGCCAGCGGCCCAAGCCAAACCCGTCGCAGGAGGGCTGGCATGGCGTGGTGATACAGAATCCCGCGCGGGACCTCGGGCGCGAGCTGGGCCAGCCGGCGCACCATCAGCGGATCAAACGAGGAGAACAGCGCGCGCGCTGCGCATCCGCCGGCTCGGACCACGGCGACCACGGCTTGCGCCAGCGCCCCGCGCCGCGCCAGGCTGGGCTTCAGCTCGATGTTCAGCAGGAAGGGCGGATCGGCGTCGGCGGTGGCAGCAATGACCTCCTCTAGGGTCGGGATGCGCTGGCCCTGGCCGGCGTCCAGGCGACGCAGCGCCGCCAGCGGGAGATCGCGCACGCGGCCCTTGCCGTCGGTGGTGCGGTCCACCGCCTCGTCGTGGATCACGACTACCTCGCCGCTGGCGCAGAGCGTCACGTCCAACTCAGCGCCATCCGCGCCGTGTTCGCGCGCGGTTTGAAAGGCCAGCAACGTGTTCTCCGGCGCGTGGGCGCTCGCGCCGCGATGCCCGATGATCAGCGGTCGGTCGCGCGCAGCCAGCCAAAGGTTCACGACCGGCATTCTACAGATAAGATATTCGCTTGGCATGAGCGCGCTTGTGATCCCCGAAGACGGCATGCGCATCACGCGCGACACCATCCTCCAGCCGGGCGTCTATTACTTGCCGCATGGCCTGGTGATCGCGGCGGACCGCGTGACGCTGGACGGCAACGGGGCGCTGATCATCGGCGCAGCGGGGCAGGGCCGCGGGGTGAGCATAGACCAACGCACCGGCGTGACGGTGAAGAACCTGCGCCTGATCGGCTTCTATCACGGCATTTGGGTCAACGCCAGCGCCAATATCACCATTGCCGATAACCAAGTGACGCGCACCCACGAGCTGCCGGCCCCGGATACCTTCCTGGATGTCTGGCTGCCGCGCGAGCAAGCCTACGGCGGCGCGATCTTCCTCTCCGGCGTGATTGACTCGTTCGTCATAGGCAACGATGTGCGCCATCAGCAGAATGGCATCATGCTGTATGGGTGTAACCGCGTCGAGGTCTCGCGCAACGACGCCTCCTATAACAGCGGCGCCGGCATCCTGCTCTATGAATCCTCCGAGAACGTGATTGAGGACAACACCGCCGACTTCTGCTGTCGCATCTACAGCACCGATCCGACGGGCCGCAGCTATCACAACGGCGCGGATGCGGCGGCGCTGGTGATCATGTGCAGTTCGTCGCGCA
>DAOTYZ010000337.1:0-16034 GCA_034434555.1 Candidatus Roseilinea sp. | reverse complement strand
GATGCGCAAAGCCTTGGGATGGAATGAACGGTTCAACTGAGTCACCTCTGTGTTATTTCTGGGACAAGTTCTATGCTTCCGGTGAAGGTGGCTTTACTAGAGGGTTGGCGACGACACCGCCGTCGCCCACCCGGGGTCTTGCTCCTGGCTGTGAATGCGCCTCCATACTGTCATGATCATGTAGAATCAAGGAGCTGGTTGGGGAGTAGCCTACTCCAAGAGGAGTCGGCCAGTCGTCAATCCGGGCTGGGTAAGGCCCCGGCTGGTCGTAAGTGCAACATGTCGTGCGCGATAGGCGAGACCATCATGGATTCAGAAATGCCATGGTGGTCTCGCTTCGTTTAACAACCTAAAGAACCAACCCAACGCAAAGATGGACGGATCTACTCTTCTCTTGTTTATCGCTGGGCTTGTCCTGCTGTTCGTCGGTGCAGAATGGCTGGTGCGCGGCGCAGCGCGCCTGGCGGCTGCGGTCGGCGTGTCGCCATTGGTGATTGGCCTGACCATCGTGGCGTTTGGCACCAGCGCGCCGGAGCTGGCAGTCAGCATTCGCGCCGCGCTCGTTGGCGAGGCGGACATCGCCTTCGGCAACGTCGTGGGCAGCAACATCTTTAACATCCTGGTCATCCTCGGCCTATCCGCAGCGATCACGCCACTGCTCGTGGCCCAACAATTGGTGCGATTGGACGTGCCGTTGATGGTGGGCGTAACCGTGCTGACGGTGCTCTTCGCCCAGGACGCAAACATCAGCCGGGTGGAGGGCGTCGCCTTGTTCGCTGGGTTGATTGCCTACACGGCATTCCTCTTTATTCAGAGCCGCCGCGAGAACAGCGCAGTGCAACAGGAATACGAAGCCGAGTTCGGCGAGCGTCCCAAGGGCGTGGTTCAGCTCGCCCTAAACGTATTCTGGGTCATCGCCGGCCTGGGCATGCTCACCATCGGCTCGCGTTGGCTGGTGGAGGGCGCGGTCGCGCTCGCGCGCGCCATCGGCGTGAGCGAGCTGATCATCGGCCTGACGATCGTCTCGGGTGGCACTTCACTCCCTGAGGTTGCCACATCCGTCGTCGCAGCGATCAAGGGCGAGCGAGACATCGCCGTCGGCAACGCGGTGGGCAGCAACATCTTCAACTTGCTCTCCGTGCTGGGCTTGAGCAGCATCATCGCTCCAACAGGGATCGCTGTGGACGTCGCAGCGCTCAACTTCGACGTATGGGTGATGCTCGCTGTGGCGGTCGCCTGTCTGCCGGTGTTCTTCACCGGCAATCAGATCGCGCGCTGGGAGGGCCTGATGTTCATCGGCTACTACGTCATTTATCTGGTTTATCTCTTCCTGGCCTCCACCCAGCACGACGCGCTGCTGGCGTTCAGCAGAATCATGCTGCTCTTTGTGTTACCGCTGACCGTCTTGACGCTGGTCATCACCGTGCTGCGCGAACTCCACATGCGGCGCCGGCTAGCGGCCTGAGATGATAAGCCCCATCGTCCTTCCCTTGCTGATTTGCGCGCTCAGCGCCGGTCTGTCGGTGCTGCTCGCCATCGCCCCCCTGGGCCGCCACATGCCCAGCCGCTGGATGGGGTGGCTGCTGGCCATCGCGCCGGCGGCCGCGTTCGCTCTCTTGATCACCGAGTCGCCGGCGATCCTGGCCGGCCAGAGCGCGAGCGCGTCTATCCCCTGGATGCCATCGTTGGGGCTGAACTTCTCGCTCCGCTTGGACGGGCTGTCTCTGCTCTTTGCCCTGCTCGTATCCGGCATCGGGGTGTTGGTGACCATCTACGCTGGCTATTACTTCACGAAGCCGGAGCAAAACGTCAACGAGGACGCGCGCTTCTTCGCATATCTGATGCTGTTCATGACCAGCATGCTGGGGCTGGTGCTGGCCGGCGATGTGATTACGCTGTTTGTGTTCTGGGAGGGCACCAGCGTCACTTCTTTCCTGCTGGTCGCCTATAAATACAAGGACGAGGAAGCGCGCCGCAGCGCCTTCCGCGCGCTCTTCATCACCGGCGGCGGCGGGATAGCGCTGCTGGCCGGCCTGCTGTTGATCGCTTATAGCGCCGGCAGCGCAGACCTCGCAGCGATCGCGGGAAGCGGCGACGCGCTGCGCGTGAACGCGCTCTATCCGGTGATGTTTGGCCTAGTTGCCCTGGGGGCGCTGACCAAGAGCGCGCAAGCGCCGGCCCACTTCTGGTTGCCCGGCGCGATGAGCGCGCCGACGCCGGCCTCGGCTTACTTGCACTCGGCCACCATGGTCAAGGCCGGCATCTACCTGCTCGCTCGGCTGCATCCCGCGCTAGGCGGGACAGACCTATGGTTCTGGGCGCTGAGCATCATCGGCCTCATCACGATGCTGATCGGGGCATACGTGGGATTCACCCAGCACGACTTGAAGGCCCTGCTCGCCTACTCCACGGTGAGCCAGCTCGGCGTGCTCGTGATGCTGATCGGCCAGGATACCGAGGTTGCCTTTAAGGCCCTGGCGATCGGCATCTTCGCTCACGCGCTATACAAAAGCGCGCTCTTCCTGGTGGCCGGCATCGTGGATCATGAGACGGGCACGCGCGACCTTAGGCGGCTTGGCGGGCTATGGCGCGCCATGCCCATCACGTTCGTGGTGAGCGGTGTGGCGGCGCTCTCGATGGCCGGCCTGCCGCCCTTGTTCGGCTTTCTGGCCAAAGAGACGCTGCTGGCCACGGCCACGCATCCGAGCGTGCCGCCGATTGTTGACGTGATCTTCCCGGCGGCTGCCGTGGTGGCCGGCGCGCTCATCCTGGCGCAAGCAGGCTTGATCGTGCTCGATGGCTTTTTGGGACAGGCCCGCGCCGAGCACCACGCCCACGAGCCGCCGGTCGCAATGTGGCTGGCGCCGGCCCTGCCGGCGGCGCTCTCCCTGGCGATTGGCCTCTTGCCAGAGCCAGAAGCGATCGCCACGCTGCTGGCCCGCGCAGCTACAGCCAGCTACGGCGCGCCAGTCAAGGTCTCGCTGGCGTTATGGACCGGGATCAACGTCCCGCTGGTGCTCAGCGTCATCGCTGTCAGCAGCGGTCTGGCTATCCTGGCGGTGCGCAGCCGGCTGCGCCCCCTGTTCGACCGCGTGAGCAGCGCAGTTCGCCTATCGGTGCTCTACGACGGCGCGCTCACGGGCATTGACCGCCTGGCCTGGCTGGCAACGCGCGTGCAGAACGGCAAGCTGCGCCTATATCTCGTGATCATGCTCCTTAGCGCATCGGTCATGGTGGTGCTCATCGGTCGCCCTGAGCTGCCGGCGATCCGGATGATCAGCGAAGGCACGCAGCAACCCGCCCTCACGATCCTGCGCATCTTCACACTGGTTGTTATCAGCATCTCCGCGATTGCGAGCGTGCTGTTGCGGCGCGACCTGTTCGCCATCCTCGCCCTGACCACGTCTGGGCTGAGCGTCGCTGTGCTGATGCTGCTGGAGCCAGCGCCTGACTTGGCGTTGGTTCAAGTGGTCGTCGAATCGCTGACGTTGGTGATCCTGGTGCTGGCGCTCACGCGCCTGCCGCGCGAGCAGCGTGCGCGCGCCTTCGAGTTCACCTTTCGCCAGTCCTACTTGGGCCTGGCACGTGACTTTGTGATTGCCGCGATCAGCGGCGCGATCATGTTCGTCATCGTGTTGACGGCGCTGACCACGCGGCCGCGCCAATCTCAGCTCACGCCCTTCTTCGAGCAGAACGCCAAGCCGCTCACCAGCGCAAACGACATCGTAGGCGCGATCATCGTTGACTTTCGGGCCTTTGACACGCTGATCGAGATCGCCGTCTTTGCGGTCGCCGGCCTGGCCATCTACACGTTGCTGCGCTACGCCTCATACAAAGCCGGCGACCGCGACGCGCCTCAGCCGATTCGCGATCAATGGATGCGCTTTCTGCGCGGCATTGCCAGCCCGCGCACCTCCCCGTTCGTGCAGGGCCTGGCGCGCCTGCTCCTGCCGCTGACGCTGGTGTTGGCCGCCATCCACGTGCTATATGGACACGACCAGCCGGGGGATGGCTTCACTGCCGGCGTGATCGTCAGCCTGGGCGTGGCGAGCTGGTATGTCTCCTTCGGTTATGAGGAGACCAAGCGGCGCTTACCCTGGCTAAATCCCGCCGGCTTCATCGGCGCCGGCCTGCTATTGACGCTGGGATCGGCCGTCTCAGCCGCCGTCATCAACGGCAGCTTCTTCTCGCCGGTGGACTTTGGCAAGCGCCTAGGGATAGCTTTCCTGCCAGCGGGCGTGTACTTCAGCACCGCTACCCTCTTTGAGCTGGCGATCTGCCTGACCGTGGCCGGCAGCGCCGTGCTGATGCTGGATACACTCGGCCATCCCAAAGATGCCGATGCCGAATCCGCCCAGCAGATACAAGCGATCGCGGCGCTCGCGCAGCGCGGCGAGATCACCCTCGGCGAGGACAGCACAGATCAACTCGAGAAGGCACTGCCGACCGAAGAAGCAAAGCCAGAGCGTTAACCCATGGAAGTCCTCCTCGCATTGACCATCAGCGTGCTCTTTGCGACCGGCATCTTCCAGATGCTGCGTCGCAACCTGATCCGCTCGGTCATCGGCCTGAGCATCATCTCGAACGCGATCAACCTATTTCTGCTCGCCTCAGGCGCTTATCAAGGCGAAGCCGCCGCCTATGCCAACGCCGCCGGCCAGCGCAGCGATGCGCTCCCTCAAGCGCTCATCCTCACCGCAATTGTCATCAGCATGGGCGGCTTTGCTGTCGTGCTGTCCATGCTATACGTGCTCTCCGTGCGATATAAAACCAGCGACAGCGACGAGGTCAAAGGGCTGACCCACTAAGCGCATTGCACCATGAACGCGCTCGTCTTGCTGCCCATCGTCATACCGCTCACCGCGTCGGCGGTCGCCGTGCTCATCCGCGCGCATCATCGGCTTCAGGCGGCCTGGGCCTTTGGCGCGATGCTCTCGTCGTTCATCTGCAGCGGCGCGTTGCTGTGGGCCGTGTGGTCATCCGGTGCGCCCCTGGTGTACCAAGTGGGCAACTGGGCCGCGCCGTTCGGCATCTCGTTGGTGGGTGATCCTCTCTCCGCGCTGATGGCCGTGATGTGCCAGCTCGTGTTGACGGGCGGTTTTCTCTACGCGCTGGGCTGCCGCGACCAGTGCGCACAATACCCCGCGTTCTATCCGCTCTTCCTGATGCTGGCTGGCAGCCTCACCGGCGCGATGCTGACCGGCGACCTCTTTAACTTGTTCGTGTTCGCCGAGCTGCTGGTGTTCTCCGGCGCGGCGCTCACGGCGATCTCCGACGATAAGTTCGGCACTGAGGCTGCCTATAAGTACTTCTACATCAGTTTCATCGCGTCCATCGCGCTATTGCTCACCTGCGGCAGCCTGTATGCCTCGTATGGCACGCTGAACATCGCCGACCTCGCCCGCCGCATCGCAGCCGATCCTTCGCCGCCGCTCGTGCTGCCGGCCATGGCGCTGCTGATGGTCTTCTTCATGGTCAAGGGCGCGGTGGTGCCCTTTCACTTTTGGCAGCCGGACTTTCACACCGCAGCCCCTACGCCGGTGCATGCGGTGCTCTCATCGGTTGTCGTCAAGCTGGGCATCTACGGCTTTTTGCGCATGACCACGCTGCTCTTCACTGAACAGGCCGAAGTCATCCGGTCCGTGCTGGTGGTCGTCGGCGCGATCGGCGCGTGGTTCGGCGGGCTGGGCGCGGTGGGGACTTACGACGCCAAGCGCATGCTGGCCTACTCTACGCTGGGCCAGCTCGGCTTTATCCTGGTCGGGATCGGCTGGGGCACGCCGTTGGCGCTGAGCGCAGCCCTGGTGTATGCCTTCAATCACAGCCTGCTGAAGGCAGCGATGCTCATGCTGGCCGGCAGCGTGGCGAGCTACGCGCCGGTGAAGACGGCTGCCTTCACCGCGATCACCGGGCTGGGCAAAAAGCTTCCCCTGGCCGGCGTGTTGTTTATGCTGGGCGGCATGGGCCTGGCTGGCATCCCACCGCTCAATGGCTTTGTGGCCAAGTTCATGTTGTTCAGCAGCGGCCTGGACGCGCGCGCATACCCGTCCTTGGCTGCTATCGGGTTGGCCGGCATCGTCACGGTAGTGTATGTCTTCCGCGCCTTCCAGCGCATTTGGTGGGCGCCGCTGCCGGAAGGCGTTAAGCCCAAGCCTTATGGCGACCGCCTGCTTGCGCCGGCGTTCCTGATCGCGCTCAGCGTGATCCTGGGCGTGTGGGCAGAACCATTGATCGCCCTCTCGCAGACGGTCGTAGCATGGATGACGTCACCGGAACAGTACGTCAGGGCCGTGCTCGGTGGATAGCAACGCATCGGCATGGAAGAGATACTGGGAGCCGTTTTTGTAATTGCCTTGGTTGCACACTTGCTGCTGCTGGGCGTCGCGGCCTGGCGCGTTCTGCGCGGCGAGAACGCTGTAGATCGTTTGCTGAGCGTCGAGCTGGTGAGCGTGCTGGCCTTATGCGTCGTGTTGCTGACCACGCTCATCACCGGACAAAGCATTTACGTAGATGTTGCGCTGGGCCTGGCTGCGCTTAGCTTCATCGGCACGCTGGCTTTGGCCAAGTACTTGGCCGACCAGCGCATGTTCTGAACCACATGACCGTCGTCGTCCAGCTTTTGATCCTCATCCTGGTCCTGATAGGGACGTCGTTCTCGATCCTCGGCGTGCTGGGCTTGATCCGCCTGCCGGATGTTTACGCGCGCCTCCACGCCGCTGGCAAGGTGGGCGTCTTCGGCGCTGCGCTGCTGGCTGCTGCGGTGGCCCTGTCTGCGCCGTCCACCGCCAGCAAAGCGCTTATCCTGGTCGCGTTGCTCGTCATTGCTGGTCCAGTTGTGTCCCACGCGCTGGCGTCGGCAGCGAACCGGCTCGGCATCCCAGTAAAGCATGCGCTGCGCGACGATCTGGCCGAGGCGCACAGACAGCTCTCCTCAGCGCAGCCAAATCCGCCGCCTGATTCGCCATGTTGATCGTGCCTTTGCTCGCTTGCCTTCTGGGCGTCGCGGCCAGCGCCTTGTTTGTGCTCTCGCCCATCGGCGGACGTCTCTCCCCGCGCGCGATGGGATGGGGGCTATCTATCGCCCCACTCTCGGCGTTTGTCTCTCTGCTCGCGTTGTCATCCTCGCTCGCTGAAGGGCAAGCGATCGCCTGGCGATTGGCCTGGCTGCCCGAGTTGAACATCGCATTGGCGTTCTACCTGGACGGCCTCAGCCTGCTCTTTGGGCTGATCGTCACCGGCATTGGTGCGCTGGTGGTGATCTATGCGGGATACTACTTCTCGCCGCACCATCCTGCCGGCGCGCACGGGGATCAAGGCGCGCCGCAGGCGGAGCACACCCCTGGCAACGACGCGCATTTTTTCTTTTATTTGCTGCTGTTCATGACCAGCATGCTGGGGCTGGTGCTGGCCGGCGACGTGATCGCGTTATTTGTCTTCTGGGAAGGCACCAGCTTGACCTCGTTTTTGCTGATCGCCTACAAATCAAAGGACGAGGAGGCGCGCAAGGGCGCATTTAAGGCGCTGTTCGTCACCGGCGCAGGCGGCATTGCCCTGTTGGCCGGCCTGCTGTTCGCCGTTGTCATCAGCAGCAGCACCGACCTGGCGACGATCCTGCGCAGCGGCGATCTCCTGAGGAACCACGCCTGGTATCCGGTCATGTTGGCCCTGCTGGCCTTCGGCGCGTTCACCAAGAGCGCGCAGGCGCCCTTCCACTTCTGGCTGCCGAAAGCGATGGCCGCGCCGACGCCGGCCAGCGCCTACTTACACTCGGCCACGATGGTGAAGGCGGGCGTGTACTTGCTGGCGCGCCTGCATCCAGCGCTGGGCAACACGGAGGGGTGGTTCTGGCTCATGATCATCGCGGGCGGGACGACCATGTTGTTGGGCGCGCTCATCGGCCTGCGCCAAAGCGATCTCAAGGGCTTGCTCGCCTACTCCACGGTCAGCCAGCTCGGCGCGCTGACGATGTTGATCGGCGAAGAAGCCCCCTCGGCGTTTAAGGCGCTGGCCATCGGCATCCTGGCCCACGCTCTATATAAAGGCGCGCTCTTTATGATTGCCGGCATCGTTGACCACCACGCCGGCTCGCGCGACCTGCGCCGGCTGGGTGGGTTGTGGCGCGCCATGCCATTGACCTTCGCGGCCTGTAGCCTGGCCGCGCTCTCGATGGCCGGCCTCCCCCCGCTGTTCGGCTTCCTGGCCAAGGAGACGCTGCTGGCTGCTGAGATGGACGCCATCCTCCCCCAGCTCACGCGCATCGTGCTGCCGGCGATCACCGTGCTGACCGGCGCCGGCCTGCTGGCTCAGGCCACCAGCCTGACGCTGGACACGTTCATCACCAGGCCGGGGACAGGCTGGCCGGCATCGGCCTGCCGTGCGGAGCATACAGCGATATTGCCTGCGCATGAAGCGCCGCTGGGCATGTTGATCGGGCCGGCGGTGCCCGCTGTCCTCTCTCTCGTCATCAGCGTCTTTCAACCAGAAGCCATCGTCAGCCTGCTGGCCAGCGCCGCGGGGGCCGCCTATGGCGCTAAAGTCAAGGTCTCGCTCGAACTCTTCCAAGGTATCACACCACCGCTGGTGCTCAGTGGGGTTGCCATCGCGCTGGGGATGGTCCTGTTCGCCTCGCGCCGCGCCATTCGATCCCCTGCGCGCATCGAGGGGCTGGACATGAACCTGGCCTACGAAGCGGTGCTGCGCGGTGTCGATCGGGCTGCGCGCCTGGCCACGCGCACACAGGGTGGGCGCATTCGGGTCTATCTCTCGGTCATCCTAATCGCGCTGTTCGCGCTGGTGGCGCTGTTCGGCGATCTTCAGCGCGTGCTGGGCGCGGACGCGCTGCGGCTGGACGACGCGCTGGACGTCACCGGTGGGCTGCGCCTGCTGGGGTTGCTGCTGGCGGTTGCGGCGTCCTTCGTCTCGATCGTCATTCGGCGCGACCTGCTGGCGATCATCGCTCTGGGGTCATCGGGCCTGGCGATTGCCGTGGTGATCGCGCTGGAACCATCGCCGGACGTGGCCTTGGTCCAGGCGGTCGTGGATGTGTTAACCACGGTGGTGCTGGTGTTGGCGCTCTCGCGGCTGCCGCGCGCGCAACGCCTGCGAGCCGAAGCGCTCAATAACGGTAGCTCCGTCCGCCATGCCCTGCTGGCCGTGGCCGGCAGCGCGCTGGTCACCTTGATTTGTCTATATGCCTTCACCTCTCGCCCGCGTCCCTCGCTCGTGACGCCCTACTACGAGCAAAACGCCAAGCCCCTCACGGGAGCTGCCGACATCGTCGGGGCGATCGTGGTGGACTTTCGCGGCTTCGACACCTTGATCGAGATCACGGTCTTCAGCGCAGCCGGCATGGGCGTCTTCACGCTCATCCGCCATGCGATGAGGAAGCGCGAAGCCGCGCGGCTGCCGGTGGAGGGCGAGGTCGAGACGGCCTCTCATCTCCCTATTCTGCCGGCGCATATCTCCGGTGTAGATGGCGTCCGCACCTCGCCGTTCATCCGCGCGCTGGCGTATGCGGCGCTGCCGCTGGCCTTTGTGCTGGCGACCGTGCAAATCATCTACGGCCACGACCAGCCGGGCGATGGCTTCACCGCCGGCGTTACGCTCAGCCTGGGCGTTGGGTTCTGGTATGTCGTGTTTGGCTACGAGCGCACCAGGCAGCGCTTGGGGTTGATCCGCCCGGCATTGCTGATCGGCAGCAGTCTGCTGCTCGTCCTAGGTGGGTCAACCCTGCCGCTCGTGCTGGGCGGGGGCTTCTTCTCGCCCTTCGACTTCGGCGCAGCGCTGAACTTGCCGTTGCCGAAGGGGTTCTATCTCAGCACGTCCTTTCTTTTCGAGGTGGCCATTTGCCTCGCCGTGCTCGGCGCAACGATGTTCATCGTGGATACATTGGGTCATCCTGAGCGCGACCTGGAGTAGAGCATTTATGGAGGTCCTTAAAGCATTGGCGATTGGCGCCCTATTCGGCATCGGCTTGTATCAACTACTGCGCCGCAACATCATTCGCTCGGCCATTGGGCTGGTGATCCTCTCGAACGCAGTGAACTTATTTTTACTCTCCGCCGGCGCATACGATGGCGTGGTCGAAGCTTACGCCAAAGCAACCGGCCAGCGCAGCGATGCCCTGCCCCAGGCGCTTATCCTGACCGCGATCGTGATCAGCCTGGGCGGGTTCGCCTTTGTGCTCTCGTTGCTCTACGTCATCTCAGCGCGCTATCGCACCAGCGACAGCGACGAGGTCAAAGGACTGTCCGGCTAACATCTGCGCCATGCACACATGCATACGCAATACGCAATACGGAATACGGAATACGCAACACGTATTGCGTATTACGTATTGCGTATTAGTGCACGATGCCATTCATGACTCTGCTCGCTATCCTACCTATCTTGATCCCATTAAGTAGCGCAGCGGTGGCGACGCTGCTCATCCGCTCTCCGCGCCTCCAGACAGCCTGGGCCTTTGGCGCGATGGTCGCAGCGTTCGCCAGCAGCGCCGGCCTGCTTTGGATGGTCTGGACATCAGACCAACCAATGGTATATCAGATGGGGCTGTGGCCTGCGCCGTTCGGCATCAGCATCGTGGCCGATTTGCTCTCCGCCTTCATGGCGGCCATGGTGCAATTTGTCTTTGTCTTTGGCTTTCTGTATGCCTTGGGCGCTAAGGACAAAGCCGTGCACCATCCCACCTTCTACCCGTTGTTCCTCTTCCTGGTCGCCGGCCTAAGCGGCGGCATGTTGGCCGGTGACATCTTCAACTTGTTCGTCATGGTTGAGCTGGTCGTGCTCAGCGGCAGCATCCTCACCGCGATAAGCGACGACCGCTACGGCCCAGAGGCCGCCTATAAGTACTTCCTGATCAGCACCATTGCCTCCTTTTGCCTGCTGTTCGCCATCGGCAGCCTGTATATTAGCTATGGCACGCTGAACATGGCCGACCTGGCAGCCCGCATCGCCGCCGACCAAGATCAACCGCTCTTGCCATTGGCGATTGTGCTGCTCGCGGTCACCTTTATGGTCAAGAGCGCCGTCGTGCCCTTCCACTTTTGGCAGCCCGACTTTCACACGGCCTCGCCCACGGCGGTGTCGGCGATGCTGTCCTCGGTCGTGGTCAAGCTGGGGGTGTATGGGTTTCTGCGGATGACCACCCTGCTCGTGCCTCATGCGGAATGGCTGCGCGGCGCGTTGGTGGCCTTGGGCATCGCCGGCATCGTCTTCGGCGGCTTGGGCGCGGCCGGCACGCACAACCTCAAACGCATGTTTGCTTATTCCACGCTGGCCCAGATCGGCTTCATCCACGTGGGGGTGGGCTGGGGCACGCCGTTCTCCCTAGCCGCCGCCATCCTGTTCACGTTCAACCACGCGCTCATCAAGAGCGCCATGCTGATGCTGAGCGGCTACTTGGCCAGCCGCGCGCCGATCAAGACGGCTGCGTTCAGCGTGCTGCGCGGCACGGGCAAGTATGCCCCGCTGGCCGGCGTCATCTTCTTCTTCGGCGGCATGGCGCTGGCCGGCATCCCGCCGACCAACGGCTTCATCAGCAAGCTGATGCTCTTTCAAAGCGGGGTTCAAGCCGCCAGCAATAGCAGCTTCGCCGAGACAGTGGCCTACTGGTTGCCGCTCCTGCTGCTGGGCGTGTCGAGCGCGCTTACGCTCATCTATGTCTTTCGCGCCTTCATCAGGGTTTGGTGGGAACCATTCAAGCCCGACCAGCCGGACGCCAAAGTAAAACCACACGGCGATAGCCCGCTCGCGCCGGGGCTGCTGGTGGCCGTCTGTCTGGCGCTGGGCATCTGGGCAAAGCCGTTGATCCAACTAGCACAGGATACCAGCGCCTGGATCCAACAGCCACGCGCCTACGTGCAGGCAGTCTTGAAGCAAGACGCCGGCGTGATAAGGTAAACGCAAATTATCGAGGAGAAAGGCATGCTCGCATATATACGACTCGCGGTGATTTGTTGGCTGATCTACCTGGCGCTCACTGCTAACCTGGAGCTTTCCAGTCTGATCGCCGGCTTGTTGATCGGGCTGGCCATCGCTGCGATCATCAGGCCGGTCAGCCAGCCGCTGGCCATAGGCCGCTTGCCGGCAGCGTTGTTCAACCTGCTCAGATACACGGTTTGGTTAGGCATAGACATCATCCGCAACGGCATCCGCGTGGCGCGCATCGTGCTCGATCCAAAGCTGCCGATTCGTCCGGGGATCATCGCCGTCAAAGCCGGCATGAAGAGCGAGCTGGGCGTTGCCTTGAGCGCGCATGCCATCACCGTCACGCCCGGTGAGCAAGTGGTCGAGATAGGCGAAGACGGCACGATGTACGTCCACTGTCTGGATGTGGTGAGCAGCGCCGCGAGCGCCGAGGAGGCGCAGCGCAAGCGCCGCGCCATGTTGGAGCGCATCTTCGAGTGAGGCCCGCCGTGCGCGACTTGTTCTTGGCCGTCTGCATATTGTCTCTGGCCGCCCACGTGGTGATGATCGCCATCGCCGTGCAGCGCGTGTGGCGTGGCGAGACGGTCATGGATCGCATCGTCGCTGCCGATGTGATCGCCACGCTGGTGCTGGCGATCTTCGTGCTGCTGGCGCTGATCCGAGACGATGCCCTCTACATGGACCTCGCGCTTGGCGCTTCGGTTATCAGCTATGCAGGCACGATCGCCCTGGCCCGCTACATCGCCAGCCGGCAAATGTTCTGAGAGGACCCCATGCTGGAATCGCTGAGCTACCTAATCGCCGTGCTCGCCGTGCTCGTCGGCACCTTCTTCTCGGTGGTTGGCATCACCGGGCTGGTGCGCCTGCCCGATGTCTACGCGCGCATGCACGCCACCGGCAAGGTCTCGACCTTCGGCGTGGTGTTGCTGACCGTGGCAGCCGTGTTCGTCACTCCATTGGCCTGGAGCAAGGCGCTGGTACTCATCGCGCTGCTGATCTTGGCTGGGCCGGTGGTCTCACATGCGATCAGCTCAGCCGCATATCGCCTGGGCTTGCCTGTCAAGCAAGCCCTGCGCGACGACTTAGCGAGGCATCGTTTAGACAAATCAGCGGATGTCGCGTCGCAGCCCTTGTCTCCGCTGGCTGCATCCAGGGCGGAGGGCGCCCCACAAAGTTAACGCACACGAGATGGGCAGCGCTGCGGAATTCATTCCCTCTTCGGTGATGGTGATCGTCGCGCATCCGGACGACATCGAGTTCGGCTGCGCCGGCACATGCGCAAAATGGGCCAAGCGCGGCGCGCGCATCGTGTATGTGCTGGTCACCAGCGGCAACAGCGGCAGCCAAGACCCTAATTTGACTCGCGAGGCGCTGGCCGAGCTGCGCGAGCGCGAGCAGCGCGCCGCAGCCGAGATCTGCGGTGTGCGCGAGATCGAGTTCCTGCGCTACAACGACGGCGAGGTGATGCCCACCTTAGAGCTGCGCAAAGACCTGGTGCGCCTGATCCGCACGCACAAGCCCGAGGTGGTGATCGCGCTCGACCCCACCCGCATGTACGACGGCGACGACTACATCAACCATCCAGACCATCGCGCGGTGGCCATTGCGACGATGGATGCAGTAGCACCAGTCGCAGCCATGCCTCTGCTGTATCCGGAGCTTGGCCCAGCCCATCAAGTGCGCGAGGTATGGATTCAATGGGTGGATGACCCCAACACTTGGGTGGACATTAGCGAGACCCTGGAGCTGAAGATACAAGCTCTGCTCCAGCATCGCAGTCAGGTCAGTGAGGAGGTTGCCGAGCAGGTGCGCCAGTGGGCCTATCAGGCCGGGCGCGGTTTAGTGCCAGCAGAGGCGTTTAAGGTCATCTTCTTAAAGAAGCGCGAGCCAGCCAGTGCGCAGAGCTAGACCATTCATCAACAGGTGTGTTGGGGAGCACAGCCCTATATGCCCTCATCCACCCGCCATAAGCGATTCATCATCGCTGCTTTAGTCGGTCGCCTCTGTTCGTGAATGCGCCCTTCATCGAGTTGCGCTACGATCAAGACATGACGCAGGGCGTAAACCGAATCGTGTTCGTCAACCCCGACGGCGAGTTAGAGACGATCTCACCCGATGGCTCAGGACGGCGGCAGCTCACTTCTGGGGATTTGATCTTCCAATTCCCTGCTTGGTCGCCCAACAGCCGCTACATCGCTGCCCTGGGCCTGTCCTCGAGCCGCGCCGGCGTCTTCTTGATCGAGGATGCCCCTGGTGAGGCATCGCGTGCGCCGCAACCCATTTACGCAAGCAACCGTAACATCCCGATTTACGCCTACTGGTCGCCCGACGGACAACACATTAGCTTCATTACCAATCGCCCGGCAGAGAACTTGCTGGGATTGCACGTCGTTTCGCTTAATGACGCGCTGCTGGACAAACCAACCGGCGACTCAAGCGACCGCCCGATTGCTATGGGCCAGCCATGCTTCTGGGATTGGAGCGCCGATGGCAGGCGCATCCTGCTACACACTGGCCCGATCAACGAAGAAAGCGCTCAGCTCAATTTCATTGACCCCTTTAATCCACGTCACCGGCGCAGAAGCATTCCCCGCCCTGGCCTCTTTCAAGCGCCGGGCATCGCCCGCAGCGGCCAATTCTGGGCGTTCGGCCAGGTCGATCAGGCCGGCAGGTTACAACTGGTTGTGGACGGATACGATGCACCCAACCGACTGGTCATTCCCTATCAAGGTTTGGCCGCGATGAGTTGGAGCCCGACAAATAATCAACTGGCGTATATCAGCCCAACCGAGCCATTGCAAACCTACTACGGGCCGTTGCGCCTTTTAGATGTCTCTACTGCCAAGGTGCGCATGTTGGCCGACGACGTGGTGATCGCGTTCTTCTGGTCGCCAGACGGGCAGCGGATAGCCTATTTCACCGTCGCCAACGTCGCTGAGTACCTGCGCGAGCGCGTCTTCCCCAGCGCGGTCGTCGCCGCGCGCGCCGGCGGCTTCTTGATTGATGACCCGTCAGCGGAGGACGCCGACGAGGACGATGATGGGCAAACCCTGCCTCTGAACCTGTGGTCAGTGGATGTCGAGAGCGGGGAAAGCTTTCTGATCACGACGTTCAGGCCAGCCAGGTCATTTGCCAGTTTGCTGTTGCCCTTCTTTGATCAATATGCGCTCAGCCACCGCATCTGGTCACCGAACAGCGACGCCGTCGTGCTGCCGATAGCGGAGAGCGACGACGCACGAGACATCGCCGGCATTTGCATTGTGCCAATCGAGCGGCGCTCTGGCCCTCCCAGACGCATTGCTGAGGGCACGATAGCATTCTGGAGTCAGTGCTAAGCAACAGCCATGCTCTCTCCTCAGACAGATGGCGCTTTGGAGTTGTTTGGGCTTCGTGTTCTGTTCGCTCTGGCGCTTTACGCTTTTCTGGCCGTCCTGTTGGGCACGCTCTTGCGCGAACGACCCGCAGAGACCCTCTCACATCCACCAACCGCTTGGCTCATGCCGGCAGGAGACCGCACGCCGAACAGCGGCCTTTGCTACGCTATCCGGTCAGGTGTTTGGATCGGCCGAGATCCACACTGCGCGATCTGCATCAACGATACATCCGTCGGCGAACGCCACGCCCGCATGACTTGGGCAGAGGACGCGCAGACATGGTATATCGAGGACGACCTGAGCGAGAGCGGGACGTTCGTCAACGGCCAGCGCATCTCTCGCGCGCCGCTCGCTGATGGCGATGTGATCCAAGTAGGGGGCTATCGGCTGGTATTTCTGCGCGATCCGAGACAGACCGCCGATGCACCGCCGGTCATATCGTCATCGGTCCTATCAACCGTGCGTCATCCGTAGCGACGATTTCAGTCCCCAGGCGCTCGCCGCGCAGGGCGGCAAGTACACTGCCGGCGGCCAGGCCGGAGAAGATGCGCACGGTGATCGTTGGATGCGCCATCGCCAGGGCCAGCATGTCGCCCACCTTCGCGGCCATGCCGCCGGTGACGTCGGCCCCGCGCGCGCCGCCCACCCCCGCGCGCAGACCATCCCATTCGCGCGGCGTGATGCGCTGGATGACTGCATCCTGTCCTTGCGTTGGCGGAAAGCGCGTATAGA
>DAOTYZ010000336.1:0-5112 GCA_034434555.1 Candidatus Roseilinea sp. | reverse complement strand
GCCGCCAGCGCCAGCGCGCCAGCGCCGATCCCCATACCTTTCAACAACTTGCGTCGCGACAAAACTCGATCTTGCTTCTTCATATTCATGTTCTCCTTCATCATGCATGCGATTCGATCGTTTGTGCTTCACAAGCGCGCTCCGCGCCTGTGCCAACACCGTTAGCCTTTCACCGCGCCGGCGGCGATGCCGTCCACGACGAAGCGTTGCGCATACAGGAAGATCAGCATGACCGGCACGGTGACGAACAATGTCCCTGCCATCACCACCCCCCACTCTGTGTTCCCTTCCTGATCGAGCAGTCGGGAGATGCCCACCGGAAGCGTGCGCATGTCCTCAGTGGTGGTGATGAGCAATGGCCAGATATATTCGCCCCACTTGGCGGTGATGGAGAGCAGGGCGGTCGTCGCCACCGCCGGCGCAGCCACCGGCAATACGACATGCCACAGCGTGCGCAGATGACCCGCGCCGTCCACCCTTGCTGCATCAATCAGGTCGAGCGGGATGGTGCGAAAGTACTGTCGTAGCAGGAAGGCGCCGAAAGCAGTCGAGACACCTGGCAGGACGATCCCGGGATAGGTGTTGACCATCTTCCAGCCGGCGATGGTCAGATAGTTCGGCACCAGCACCACTTCTCTCGGGACCATCAACGCCACCAGCAGCAGGAAGAACACCCAGTCGCGCTTGGGAAAGCGAACGAACACCAACGCATAAGCGGTGGTGACCGCCATGATGATCTCAGCGCCAGCGCCGAACAGGGTGGTGATAAAGCTATTCACATAGAAGCGGTCAAACGGCGCAGCTTGCCAAGCCTTAACGAAGTTGTCGAAATTCGGATTGGCCGGCAGGAGTTGGGGGGTGGTGCTGAAGATCTCCCGATTGGTCTTAAGCGCGCCGGAGAGCACCCACGCCACAGGAATGCCGACGATCAGGACGACAGCAAACATTCCCAGGTAGCCCAGGGCGTGTTGTATATGTCGCCAAAAGCGAGGCCCAAGGAGCGATTCCTGAGTGGTGTGACGCCTGGTGGAGAGCGAAACGTCACGCATAGTTCACCTGTCGCTCTAGATAGCGCACCTGTAGTGCGGTCACGATCAGCATGAGCACGAACAACAGATTGGCAACCACCGCCGCTCGACTGGGCGAGGATGCCTGGAAGAACAATTCGTAGAGATGGAAAATCAGCGTGTTGGTGGCGTTCACCGGTCCGCCTTCGGTCATCACGTTGATGATGTCGAAGGCCTGGAATGAGGTGAGGATGGTCGTCACCGTCAAGAAGAACATGACCGGCGAGAGGCCGGGCAAGGTGACGTACCAGAAACGCTCCCAGGCCCGCGCGCCGTCCACGCGGGCCGCCTCGTAAAGTTCGCGCGGGATGGCCTGCAGGCCGGCGATGAAGATCACCGCCGCATAGCCCAGGTTCTTCCAGACATAGACGATGATGATGGCCGGCATGGCCCAGGCTGGGTCGGTCAGCCACTTAGGGGCTGGGATGCCCAGCGGTTTGAGGATGGTGTAGATGAAGCCGAAGCGCGGGTCGAAGATGTAAATCCACACGATCGCGATGGCTGCGCCGGCCAGGATGGTGGGCGAGAACAGGATGCTGCGCGCCGCATTGCGCCCGCGCAGATTCTGGTTGAGCAACAACGCGATAAGCAGCCCCAGAACGATCAGCAGGACGACCGAGACGGTCGTGAAGACGAAGGTATTCACGATGATCTTGCCGAACTGTGAGCTGCCAAAGACCGTCTCGAAGTTGCGCAGGCCGACAAACGGCCCACTGCGCGTGATCAAGTTGTAGTCGCTCAATGCCAGCACGCTGTTCTGCACCATCGGGTAATAGGTGAAGATGGCGAACAGCGATAGGTTAGGCCCGACGAAGGCCAGGAAGGTCAGCCAATCGCGCCAATCTCGACGTGCGATGCGTAGCCAGCGACTAAACACCGCGGGTAAAGTTAAGCGGGGTCGGTTAAGGCGGGTTTGCCCTCAGATTAACAAATTGGGAAGTCCACGCTAACACAGCGCTAACATCGCGGCACTGTATCTCTAACGCCGGCTGGATATAGTGCAGCCCAAGTAAACGGGTCACTCAAGACTTAGCTCAAGCGGAGGAAGGTAAATATGTCCAAGATCGTCGGTATTGACCTGGGCACGACCAACAGCGTGGTGGCCGTGCTGGAGGGCGGCAGCCCAACGGTTATCCCTACTGCGGAAGGGGGGAACCTGGTGCCATCTGTGGTCGCCTTCAAGAAGGATGGCGAGCGATTGGTGGGCCAGGCAGCCAAGCGCCAGGCGGTGGTCAACCCAGAGAACACCATCTTCTCGATCAAGCGTTTCATGGGACGGCGCTTCGACGAGGTGGCGGATGAGCGCAGGCGCGTGCCTTATCAAGTCGTTCAAGGTCCGAAGGGCGACGCGCAGGTGAAGATCCCGAACACCAACAAGACCTACACGCCGCAGGAGATCAGCGCGATGGTGCTGGCCAAGCTGAAGGCCGACGCTGAGGCCTACCTGGGCGAGCCGGTCACCAAGGCGGTGATCACCGTGCCGGCTTACTTCAACGACGCCCAGCGCCAGGCCACCAAGGACGCCGGCCAGATCGCCGGCTTGGAGGTGTTGCGCATCATCAACGAGCCGACCGCAGCCGCGTTGGCCTACGGCCTGGATAAGAAGAAGGACGAGACCATCCTGGTCTTCGACCTGGGCGGCGGCACGTTCGACGTGTCCATCCTCGAAGTGGGCGACGGCGTGGTGGAAGTAAAGGCCACCAGCGGCGACACGCACCTGGGCGGCGACGACTGGGACGCCGTGATCATTGACTGGTTGATCAACGAGTTCAAGAAGGAGCAGGGCATTGACCTGCGCAGCGACCGCCAGGCGCTCCAGCGCCTGAAGGAAGCCGCCGAGAAGGCCAAGATCGAGCTTTCTTCGATGATGGAGACCGAGATCAACCTGCCCTACATCACGGCGGATCAGAGCGGGCCGAAGCACCTGTTGATGAAGCTGACGCGGGCCAAGTTCGAGCAGCTCAGCGAGCACTTGGTGAAGCGGCTGCGCGGGCCGGTTGAACAGGCGCTCAAGGACGCCGGCCTGAAGGTGAGCGACATTGACGAGGTGGTGCTGGTCGGCGGCGCCACGCGCATGCCGATGGTGCAGGCGCTGGTGCGCGAGATGACCGGCGGCAAGGAGCCGAACAAGAGCGTTAACCCTGATGAAGTGGTGGCGGTCGGCGCTGCCGTGCAGGCGGGCGTGCTGGCCGGCGAGGTGAAGGACGTGCTGCTGCTGGACGTGACGCCGCTGACGCTGGGCGTGGAGACGCTGGGTGGCGTCATGACGCCGCTGATCCCGCGCAACACCACGATACCGGTGCGCAAGAGCGAGATCTTCAGCACAGCGGAGGACAACCAGAGCGCAGTGGACATCCGCGTCTTCCAGGGCGAGCGACCAATGGCAGCAGACAACATGTTGTTGGGCCAGTTCCGCCTGGAGGGCATCCCGCCCGCCCCGCGCGGTATTCCACAGATAGAGGTGACGTTCGACATTGACGCCAACGGCATCCTGAACGTCAGCGCTAAGGATAAGGCCACCGGCCGCGAACAGCGCATCAGCATCACGGCCAGCACGAACCTGAGCAAGCAGGACATCGAGCGCATGATCGAGGAAGCGCAGCGCAACGCGGCTGCCGACGCTCGGCGCAAGGAGCTGGCCGAGGCGCGCAACGCCGGCGACCAAGCCATCTATCAGGCCGAGAAGGCATTGCGCGAGCTGGGCGAGAAAGTGAGCAGCAGCGACCGCGCCGAGGCCGAGGCGAAGATCAACGACCTGCGCGACGCGCTCAAGTCAGATGACCTAAACCGCATCCGGCGGGCGACCGAGGCTTTGCAGACGGTTACGGCGCGCATCGGCCAGAGCGCCTACACCACGCAGGCCGGCCAAGCCGGCTCCGCCTCGACAGACGGCAAGAGCGACGCAGGTGTGGTTGAAGGCGAGTATCGCTCGGTGTAAGGATGAAGCAGCAGCCCTCGACTTAGTTCGAGGGCTGCTGCGCCAAAGATAACCGCTATGGCTGTGTGCCTGAGCGAGTGACGAGCGGGGCAACGGCGTTTGGCACGAGCGGCGCGATGCTCTTGAACAACTTCAAACGTACGACATAGACAGCATCGGGTCGAGGTAACAGGGAATACACATATCCATCTGGGCCAACCGCCAGATTGCGCATCACATAGTAATACGCTTCAGCGATTGGCACGCGCGCCACGCCCAGTTGCAGGCCATCTGCGCTCACGTAGTGCACAGTTTGATCAACCGTTATTACCGGTTGCTGGGTAACGACGTCTTCACGGACTACGTAGACACTGCCATCTGCAAGCACGCCTAAGAGCTTGAGTCCGCCCAAACCGGTGGTAAGCTGCGTCTCAAGTTTCACATCGCCGGCGACCAACTGAGTAGACTCTACCCGATATGTCTTTCCATTGCATAGATAACCATTTCTGGCGTTCAGATTTCCTTTAGGGTCAACCAGGCGGTAGAATGCTTGGCCCCCTTTAATTTCCAAAAGAATCTGGCCTTCGCAGTCAACAGAAATTCCCGTAAGACCATCTTGAAGGTGATATCCTTTTGGAATATCATAGGAAGTTAACAGTTTCCCGTCCGACGTAAGGCGATTGACCCTATATCTCTCCGGAGGTATGTCCAAGCTGATCTCGAGCAGGATTAACTCGTCTTTGAAAGCCACAAGATCCCATATATTTACAATTTCCCTGGTGTAAAGATTGATAATCCCGAGCAGCTTTCCTGTGGGGTCATACCTTAAGAGCCGGTTGCCGATCAAGTCGGCCACCACAACGCTCATGTCTGATAGAACGGCCAGCGCGTTCGGCCCTGTTATATCCATGCCTGGGGTGTCCACACCTCGATACGCCACCCCAGCTTCGCCCACTGGGATTGTGAGCACTGTCTCATAATAGACGCCCGCTTGCTCTTCGGTAACAAGCGGTGTGGGTGAATGCCTAGGCGAGCGCTGCAGCGAGGATGGCTGAAGGCGCTGGTGTTCCTGCGCTGTGGGCGGAGGGATAGGCAACACAATTGCTTGATTATTTGCTGTGCCACAGG
>DAOTYZ010000335.1:0-2445 GCA_034434555.1 Candidatus Roseilinea sp. | reverse complement strand
TACTACTGCTGCCTATTCCCGCTGGTGGACGAAGAAGGCGATGGTTCAGGTGCGCGCCGTCTGACGCTGGACGACGAGAACGACCTGTTTCGGCGCGGCGGCGGTTGTTACGAGCTGTGCGCAGAGGCGCAGCCCGTCTTTCAGGTCTATGCCGAGGAGACGGCGCTGGCGCTGGGCCTGGAGGGCTACCGCCAGCTCTGCCATCATGCCGGCGTCGCGCCGCGTTTGTAGGCTAGAGCACCAGTTCGCTGGTGCGGATGCGGCTGATGCCTCCGCCACCTTCGATGCTGCGCCCGCCGCCGAAGCCGCGAAAGTATGGCTCGCCCAACAGCGCTGCGCGATGCGCGGCGAAGAGCATGACCGGAATGCAGGCTACCAGAGGCGTATATACCTCTGGCATCGGGGCAAAGGGCAAGTCGGGCGGTGCTTCTGCCGTCGCCGGCGCGACCTCAATCACTTGCCTGCCGATGGCTTGCATGGCTATCTTGACCTCGGCGGCGCGGCTGGCGTCGCGCTCGCGGGCCGTAATTAGGAAGGTTGGGGTGGCCTGGGCGCGCGCGAAATATTGCAAATGCGCCCACTCTTCCACGTCTTGGCCGAGCGCCGAGTCGCCGCTCGCTTCCAGTATCTTGGCCGCGCCGAACTGCGCTGTACCGAAGTTGGGGCCGCTGCCGCAGAAGACGAACTCGGTCGCTTGGTGCGTGGCCTCAGCCCAGCCACGCGCGGCGTCGTCGCTCAGCGCAATCGTCCGCGCCATCTGGTCAGCCGCGCCCGCTAACGTCGCGCGCCAGGTCGCTACGGATTGGCTGCGCGCTTCGGCGATGCGCAGCGCGCAGGCGAACAGCATGATCAGGGAGGCCAGGTAGGAACGCGCGCCGGGCACTTGGACGCCGTCGGCGCTGGGCAGGTCCGGCACGCGCGTGGTCAGCACGGTGCCGGCTGCTTGAGCGATGGGCGTGTGCGCGCCGCTGGTGATGGCCAACGTGCGCAGGCTGCGCGCCTTGGCCCGCAAGATGCCCTCGATGGTGCGCGTGACGCCGCCTGACACTGAGATGCCGATCACCAAGCTGGTCTGCGCGCGCTGCGCATAAGTTGGCACGTCAAAGTTGACCACGCTGTAGCGAGAGAACGACATCGCGTTGTGCGCTTCGGTCGGCAGGCCGGCGATAGATTCAAACGCGAACTCGGTCGCCAGCGCAGCAAAGTAGCTATCGCCACAGCCGACTAGGTGCAGGCGCTCCAGCGAGCGGCAAAAGTCGTCGTCCAGGACCTGAGCGGCCTCGCGCATGAAAGGCTCGGCCACTTCCCCCGCCAACTGTGGCAGGGTAAGGATGTGCTCCCGAAAGGCGTTCATCGGGAGGGGATTGTATGCGGCGGTGTGCTGGGGTATGCATTCATGACTGGGGGCAAGTCTGATCTCACGCAGAGACGCGGAGAACGCAGAGAAAAAGCGGTGCGCCTGATTCGCGGCTCGGTGAACGCACCCATGCTGGGATGCGTTCGTCCAGATGGGGCGCGTGAGCGGTGCGCCGATAATCAAGAACGTGAATCCGTTTACGAAGGCGCTGGCCTCGCGTTTGCGCTCGCGCCGGCTGAAGGCGTTCATCGCGCGCTGGGATGCCTTGGAGGCGCTGGTGGTGCGCGTCTATCGGTCGGGCGTCGCCACGCCGGAGGATGAACGGCAATTTGTCGCGCTGAAAGCCTGGCTGGTCCGCCATTATCCGGAGTGGCAGACGCCTCTAGAATCACATTGGCGCGCGGCCCTGCGGGCCGGTCAACCCTGCGCAGATGACCCATTTCGCTACGTGCTGGGTGCGACGCGCGCAGCCACCTTCTGCGGAAGCTGGGCGCACATGCAGGCCCTGCCCGCAGCGCGCGAAGCGCTCAACCGTCTCATCCTTGACGAATCGGCATCGCAGTGACCATGAGTTACTTCATCCGCCCCTTTCGCGACATTTCTGATCATGAACAGTGTGTGGCGATCCAGGCGGCCGTATGGGGAGGCCCTTTCGTCGTGCCGGTGAACATGACGGTCACGCTCCAACGACACGGTGGGATCGCGCTTGGCGCGTTCGAGCCGTCGCCGGATGGCGATCGCATGGTTGGGTTCGTCATAGGTTTCCTCTCGCCGACGCACCATCCCGGCGCACATCGCGGGCTAAGCCACCATTCGCACATCGCGGCGGTGTTGCCCGATAGGCAAGGGCGCGGCGTTGGCGAGGCGCTCAAACGCGCCCAGGCTGAGGCCGCGCGCGCTCAAGGTCTGAACCTCATCACGTGGACCTATGACCCGCTAGAGGCAAAGAACGCGCGCTTGAACATCGGCAAGCTCGGCTGCATCTGCCGCACCTATATTCGCAACGCCTACGGCGATATGCGCGATGCGCTGAACGCCGGCCTGCCGTCTGATCGCTTCGAGGTCGAATGGTGGCTGGATCGCGCCGT
>DAOTYZ010000334.1:0-1885 GCA_034434555.1 Candidatus Roseilinea sp. | reverse complement strand
GCGTCCGCCTGATTGCCAACGTGACCGGCTTAGGCTTCAACGCCCGCTTTCAGACGCCCAACTTCGGTCCGCCGCTTCAGCTTGCGCAAATCCCCGTCACCCCCGAGCGCAACATCCCGCTGATCCTGGACGTGCGTGCGTTGATCTTCATCGTCGCGGCGGTGATCATGCTGCTTGCGTTGAACTACCTGGTCAACGCGACCAAGCTCGGCACAGCCATCCGCGCGGTCGCCCAAGATCGGCCCACCGCCAGCCTGATGGGCATTGACGTGAACAAAATCATTACGATCACCTTTTTGATCGGTGGCGCGCTGGGCGGCGCCGCCGGCATCCTGTTCGGCGTGCGGGTGGGCACGGTGAACCCCTACGTTGGCTTCCTGCCGGGGTTGAAGGCTTTCACCGCGGCGGTGCTCGGCGGGATTGGCAACATCACCGGCGCGATGGTGGGCGGGATCGTGTTGGGCTTCCTAGAGGCGTTTGTGGCCTCGTACTTGTCGCTGCTCACCGCCGGCGTGCTCTCCGGCGCGAGCTACGCCGACATCGTGGCCTTCACCATTTTGATACTCATTCTGATCTTTCGCCCATCGGGCCTGTTGGGCGAGAGTGTCACGCAGAAGGTGTAAATCGTGCGCGCGCTTTCAGCCTCTTCCCCGCTTTCCGCCCTCAGCCGCGGGCCGCTGGCTTACGTGTTGCTGACCGCTTACCTGCTCCTGACCAGCGCCCTGCTGCTCACCAACACGCGCACCAGCCTGGGCACGGATATCTTGTTCATCCTGTTCCTGCTGGGCTTTCTGCTGATCTACCGCGCCCGCGTGGCTGGCCTGTACAAGCTGGTCTTGGGCGCGATCATGCTGCTCGCCATCGTGCCGTACTTCGGCGCGCAGAACGCCTACTACATTGAGTTGGCGATCCAAGCCGGCATCTTCGTCGCCCTGGCGCTGGGGTTGAACGTGGTGGTGGGCTTCGCCGGCTTGCTTGACCTTGGCTATGTCGCGTTCTTCGCGGTCGGCGCGTATCTCTGGGGCATCTTTAGCACTGACCAGGCTGCCCAGTTCCTGCCGGGCTTCACGCCGCTGGCCGCGGAGAGCTTCTATCTCTTCCTGGCTTTGGGGTTGTTCATCGGCGCGTTCTTCGGCGCGCTGCTGGGCTTGCCGGTCCTGCGCCTGCGCGGGGATTACCTCGCCATCGTCACCCTCGGCCTGGGCGAGGTGATCCGCGTGTTGGCAGTGAACCTGGACCGGCCGGTGAACATCACCAACGGCTCGCAGGGGATCAAATCCATCGCCCGTCCGCCGCTGCCAGACGTGATGCGGACGCTGCTGCCCGGCCTGAGCGATCCGCAGCTCTATCAGCTTTTGATCTACCTGATGGCGCTGCTGGTGGTTGGGCTGTCTGTGTTCGTCGTCTATCGCTTAAAGAACTCGCGGATTGGCCGGGCCTGGGAGGCGATCCGCGAGGACGAAACCGCCGCGATCGCGATGGGCGTGCCCTTGGTGCGTATGAAGTTGCTGGCCTTCGCGGTGGGGGCATCGTTTGCCGGCGCGATGGGCGTGCTCTTCGCTGCCAAGCAGCAGTTCATCAATCCGCCCACGTTTGACCTGCTGCGCTCGATCGGCATCCTCTCGATGGTCATTCTCGGTGGGATGGGCAGCATCCCCGGCGCGATCCTCGGTGGGATGCTCGTCACATTGTTAGACCTGCAAATCCTGCCGCGCATTGCCACCGAGCTGGGCGCGCTCAAGCGGCAAGGGGTGGTGATCCCCGACTGGTTCGACCCGGCCCAGTATCAGCGCGCGCTGTTCGGGCTGCTCTTGATCATCATGATGATCTTCCGCCCGGAGGGCATCTTGCCGGACCAGCGGCGCAGCGAGGAGATGCACGCCGG
>DAOTYZ010000333.1:0-2486 GCA_034434555.1 Candidatus Roseilinea sp. | reverse complement strand
GAGGAGAGCAGGACGACCTCGGTCGTGCCCATCTCGCCGGTATCGCGCAGCTTGACCATCCCCACCCCTGGCGCATACCAGACGCTGCCGCTGGAGGAGAAGGAGAAATCGAACGGCAGGTCGCCGAGTAGGGCAATGGTGAGCCGATAGGTGCAATCGACGCGCAGGGCCTCGAACACCCCAGCCGGCACGCTCACCGACTCCACGCCGACCGCCCGGCACGACATGTTGAGCGTGCTGCGCGCCGTGACGTTCCTATCGCCGGTGTTGAACTGGCCAAGGTATACGATTGTCTGCGTCCATTGTGCGCCGGGTTGGGGGTCGGCGGGGAGCGTCAGGCCCTCGTTCGACTCGACGGTGAAGTCGGTCTGCGCGCCGCCGGCGGCGACGCTCGCGCTGCCGCCCGGCGTCAGGCTGATCAGGTCGCCCTGCTGGCAGGCCCAACTGCCGCGCCGAACGGCCCCGCTGGCGAAGCTGTCCTGGTCGTCAAAGCCATCCGCGCGGACGCCGATGATGGCGCGGGTGAACGTGTCGTTGACGCTCCCGCTCACGCGGTAGGTCCAGGCAGCGCCCTGGGCGGCTGGGTAGTAACGATTTTGGCAGGCGGTGGCGATGGGCGCCGGCGCGGTGGGGGATGGCGAGGGCGGCGCAGGGGTCGCGGTCGGCGGGCTGGCCGTCTCGCCAGCAGTTGGCGGGGCGAGCACGGTCGCAGTGGGCGAAGGCGTCAATGGTCCGGCCGTCTCGCCGGCAGTTGGTAGGGCGAGCACGGTCGCAGTGGGCGACGCCGCAGGCGGACGCTCGGTGGAAGCATCCTGCTGGGGCGCGCCGGCGGCGCAGGCCACGAGCAGGACGAACAAGGGGAGGGCATAGATCAAGCGCATGGCGACTTCTCCTCATGGGGATTCTGCACAGCCCCCATGTTATGGATCGGGCGTCCCAAAAGCGTCCTGCCGGCCGGCTTGAGATTGGGATGAGGGCAATAGGGGCGTGGGCCGCTCGCTCGCCATACCAGTCTGTCGTACTGGGCGCTCGCCGAGCACGCTGCCTCCCAAAGGCCGCTATGGGGATGCCGGCAGCCGGGCCATTGGGATCAACCCTCAGGTGCCCTCCTCGCCGGCCGCCTCCTCTGCCACCGCCAGCGCGACGCGGATGGCGTTCTCCACGGCAACGGCCTTGGCCTCCAGCACCACCTGCTCGCCCTCGGTCCGCTGGGCGATCACGCCGCAGATGCAGGCCGCCCGAAAGCCATAGGCGCTGCCCATCTTGAACAGCGTGCCGCTCTCCATCTCGTAGTTGAGGATGTTCAGCCGGCGGTATTCCTCGGTGATCCCGCGCAGGGCGCGCAGCAAGTGTGGATTGGCCGAGGCCGCCCGCTCCTGGCCCTCGTAGAAGGTGTCCACGCTGGCGGTGATGCCGACGTGGTGTTCCACCCCCAGCCGGCGCGCTGCCTGGGCCAGCGCCACGGTCAGAAATGGGTCGGCGACCGCCGGATACTCTACCGGCGCGATGTCGTTAGCCGCCCCCTGCCGGCACAGCGCCGCGCTGCTGATCACCACGCTGCCCGGCCGCACATGCGGCTGGATGGAGCCGCAGGTGCCGACGCGGATGATGGTGCGGATGCCGACCTGGACCAGCTCGTTGACCACGATGCTGAGCGAAGGTGCGCCCATCCCGCTGGTGGCCGAGAGCAGCGGCCGGCCGTTGGGCAAGCGCCCGACGTAGCTGTTTAATCCGCGGTTCTCCGAGAGCTTGCGCGCGTCTCGCAGGTGGCGCTCGGCGATCTGGCGCGCGCGCTCCGGATCGCCGCTCAGCAGCGCGACCGTCGGCGGCGGGTCGCCCAGGTCGCGCCGGCCAAACCCGATGTGATACAGAGGCTGATCTGCGCTCATGGTGGCATAGCCTACACCAGGTGCAGGCCGGGCGGGGACGTTCGCCCGACGCGCCGGCCCGTCGCGTTGCGCATCTCAAACGCCTGCCCAACCAAAGCTCTACCCAGCCACCGAACACCTTGCCTCATTCCCGCGCGTGCGGGGGACGCCCCCTACACCACTTTGTCAGCACACGTCTCGGTTGAGATGCTTGAACGATATTCGTAAACGCCCCTTTGACGGGTGCATTCACCAAAATGGGAAGCAACACAGCGCGCCTTCTAGGCGACCACCAAGGATGCTGTGCCTTCAAATCTGCGTGTTCTGCGCGTGGGATCGGTCTCGCCCACGACCGCAAATGCTCCTCTCCTTTGACACTCTCAGGGCGGGTGTGCTAAGATCAGCCCAGTTAGCGCTGTCAGCGGCTGAGTGCTAATGCGCGTCTAACAGTCGCATGGCAAACTCATGCGCAGTTCTGAGCCTTGGAGGAAGAACAATGTCCAAGAAAACGGATTCCACTCTCACGAAGATCAACGTACGTCCCCTTGCTGACCGCGTGGTCGTTGAGCCGATGGAGGAAGAAGAGGTCACGTTTGCCGGTGGCAAGTTGGTATTGCC
>DAOTYZ010000332.1:0-5772 GCA_034434555.1 Candidatus Roseilinea sp. | reverse complement strand
AGACCGCTGACGTTGAAGTTGCCGGAGTAAATGGGCAGCGCAACGACGATGATAGACGTGGCCAGCGAAGCAAACCGGATGACACTTTGAAGGCGCTGAAGGTAAAGACGCGCTTCGCTGGCTTCTATCGGATGAGTGGTCGCCGGCGCAGCCTCAGCAAACGAGACCAGCTCATCGCCCTCGCGCGGGATGGTTTGTTGCATCAAGGCATCGCATTGTAATTCGACTAATTCCTATAATCCTGAACCGCGGTGCGTCGCGCTTTGAGTTGTCTCTCACTCACCCTGCTCGTCAGCATGATCGCCTGCGCGCCGACGGAAGAAGACCAGCGGCCCAAAGTTGCGATCATCCTGCCGCCCGACGGCGCGCGCTATCCTGCCGGCCAGGCCATCCCCTTTACCATCACCGCCGTCGCCCGTCGGGGGGTGGCGCGGGTCGAGCTGCTGGAAGGCGACCGGCTCGTGGTCACGCAAGCGAACCCAATGCAATCGGTCACCTTCTCGACGCGCGTGACCCACACGCCGCTGAGCGAAGGGCAGCTCGTCTTCAGCGCGGTGGCTGTGGATACCGACGGCAGGCTCAGCAATCGCTTTAGCGTTTCGCTGTGGGTTGGCCAGGAACAGGCGGTCAATCCACTGCCGCCGCTGGTGACCACGCCGGTCGTCAACGAGCGCGGCTGTGTGTTAGGGGCAGCATTCGTCGCCGATGTCACCATCCCAGATGGGACGATCATCGCTGCCGGAGCCACCTTCACCAAAACCTGGCGCATGCGCAACACCAGCAGCTGCGACTGGGGAGAGGGCTACACCATCGCCTTCTTCTCCGATACGCCAATGCACCCCACCGGCAGCGAACCAGTGCGCCCGACGCCGAGCAACGCCATTGCTGAGATCAGCGTGCCGCTCACCGCGCCAACCCAGCCTGGGGTTTACACCACCACCTGGCGGCTGAGGGATCCCGCCGGCCGGTTCTTCGGCCATCGCGTGTTCGCTGTCATCCGAGTGCAGTAAGCGCGCCGTTCAGAATGCTACAACGCCCGCGCGCTTGAGCTGGTCCACCTCAGCATCGTCATAGCCCAGGGTGCGCAGGATCTCTGCGGTGTGCTGGCCCACCTTGGGCGGCTGGCGGCACAGCGCGAATTGACCGCTGCCCAGGGCGATCGGCAAGGTCGGCAGGGGACAGCGCACGCCATCGGCAACCTCTACCTCCCAAAGCCTGCCGGCCGCCACCAAATGAGGGTCTGTGTGCAAGTCTTCCGGGCGCGCCACGGGCGCGAAGGGGATTTCAGCCTGTTCGCACCCGGCCAGCACGTCGGACGTGGACATCCGCTTGAACATCGCAGCCAGGTCAGCGCTCAGCCGCGCGTGCGCTGCGCAGCGCTGCGCGTTGGTAGCCAGGGATGGGTCGGCCAACAGATCCAGACGATTGAACGCTTGACAGAAGCGATGCCAGTGTTTATCGCTGGTGATGGCGATGAAAACCAAGTCGCCGTCCTGGGTCTCGAATGGCTGATAAACCGCCCAGGCGCGCGGCGTGCCGGGCATGGGCGGGATCGGCTCGCCCAGCACTGGTTGATACACCATGTGTTGACCCACCAGATAGGCAGCCGACTCGAACAGCCCGCTGCGCACCAGTTGGCCTCTGCCGGTGCGATCGCGCTCGCGCAGCGCGTTCAGCACGCCCAGCGCGCTGAACGTGCCAGCGGTAATATCCACAGCCGAGATGCCGGCGCGCATCGGCCGGCCCGGCGGGCCGGTCATATAGGCGATCCCGCTCTGCATTTGCACGACCTCGTCCAGCGCTACGCGGTGCTCGTACGGGCCAGGCAGATAGCCTTTGATCGAGCAGTAGATCAGGCCGGGGTTGCGCCGCGCCAGCGCTTCGTAGCCCAGGCCCAGGCGCTCCATGACGCCCGGCGCATAGTTCTCGATCAACACATCAGCCTGCTCGGCCAGCGCCATCACGATCTGCAAGCCGGCGTCGGTCTTCAGGTTGACCGCCAAGCTGCGCTTGTTGCGGTTAAACATGGGGAAGTAACCCACCCCAAACCCCTTGAGATCGCGGGTGGGGTCGCCCTCCAACGGTTCGATCTTGAGCACGTCCATCCCCAGGTCGGCCAGGATCAGGCCGCATGCTGGGCCGGCGATCGCGTGGCTGAATTCGATTACCTTGAGGTTAGCAACGGATGACGCGGACATAGGGAGCAGCCGGAAAGCTGAGCAGTGACGTAAACAAGCGATGGGCTGGCCGTGGCCCGCCCATCACCCTTTACGGCAGTCGCGCGAGCGCTCACTTCACCACCAGCACTGGGCAGGGCGCCCGCTGGGTCACCGACATGCTCACGCTACCTAGAAAAGCGCCCTGCCAGGTGCCCAGGCCGCGCGAGCCGAGCACGACCAAGTCGGGCTTGCGCGTCTCGATCACGCTCAGGATGGCATCAGCAGCGTTGCCCTCCATCAGCTCGGTTTCAATGTCCTTCACGCCTATCTCGCTTAGTCGCTTGCTCAACCCCTCCAAGAGCTGGTTGCCCCGCTCCAGCTCGCGCTCTAGCACTTGGGTGTAGTTCGGCTCGCCGAGGAAGAAGGAGATGGGATGATAGGCATGCAGGATAGTGAGTTTAGCGCCGTAACGCATGGCCAGCGACGCGGCCATCTCTGCCGCGCGCTCCGCGGCTGCCGATCCGTCGGTTGCTAAGAGGATATGGTTGATCATAGCAGCTCCTTTCGCCGAGCTAAGTTTAAGCAAGAACGCCCCATTTGTCAGGTCGCTTGCTCATACCTTGCTTATCACCCCCATGCTAGAATCGCATTGGCTATAAGGCCTCGCTTGCCGTTGACACCACAAAACGCCTAACCTGGAATGAGCCAAAGGGCAACTTAGGCTGGATGCCGGGTTGCCCTTTGTAGTCCCAACATAATAGAAGATAGAAGCGAGCAGGAACGTAGCGATGCGCGATTTTCTCGTCCGTGGCTCTTTAGCTGAAATTGACCCAGAAGTCGCCGAGCTGATCCAGCACGAGCACGCCCGTCAACTGAACAAGCTGATCATGATCGCCAGCGAGTCATACGTGCCGGCCGCCGTGCGCGAGGCAGAAGGATCGGTCTTTCAGAACATCTACGCCGAAGGCTACCCCCACGCTGACCTGCACGGGCTGGACGAGCCGGCGCTGCTGGATTACGACTTCCAGCTAGCGTTCTATCGCCGCAACGGCGACCGTCGCTATTACAAAGGCGTGGAGTTCTGTAACCTGATCGAGGCGCTGGCCCAGCGCCGCGCCGCGGAGGTCTTCTGCCCGCCTGGCATGCAGCCGGAGCACGTGTTCGTCAACGTCCAGCCGCTGAGCGGGGCGATCGCCAACGTGGCCGTTTACCACGCCCTGCTCCAGCCCGGTGAGACAGTGATGACGCTCGACCTGTTGCACGGCGGCCACCTCTCGCACGGCAGCCCGGTCAACTTCACCGGCCAACGCCAGCGCGTGGTGCACTATCGCGTCAATCCGGAGACCGAGCTGCTGGACTACGAGGAGATCTACGACCTGGCTCAACGTGAACGACCCAAGCTCATCATCGCCGGCTTCACCTCCTATCCGTGGGCGCCGGACTTCACCCGCTTCCGCGCGATCGCCGACGCGGTGGGCGCCTACCTGCTGGCCGATATCGCGCACGCTGCTGGCTTGGCCGCCGCCGGCGCTTACCCCAACCCGGTCGGGATCGCCCACGTCACCGTCTTCACCACCCACAAGACCATGATGGGGCCGCGCGGCGCGGTGATCATCACCACCGACCCTGAGATCGCGCGACGGGTTGACCGCGCGGTCTTCCCCGGCCTGCAAGGCGGCCCGCACATGAACAAGGTCGCCGGCATGGCCACCATGTTCAAGCTGGCCCAGACGCCGCAGTTCAAGGCGCTCCAGCACCAGATCGTCAAAAATGCGATCGCCCTGAGCGAGGGGTTCAAGGCCAACGGGCTGCGCGTGGCATACGGCGGCACCAACACGCACATGGTGCTGCTCGATTGCAAGTCCATCGCCCAGCACGACGGCGTGCCGCTGATGGGCAATGTCGCCTCGCGCATCCTCGACCTGATCGGCATCGTCTGTAACCGCAACACCATCCCCGGCGATCCGGACGCTGGCCGGCCAAGCGCGCTACGCTTCGGCACGCCCTGGGTGACCCAGCGCGGGCTGGACGAGGCCGACATGCGCGCGATCGCCGAAGTCATCGCCGGCGTGCTCAAGACGGCCAAGCCCTATGTGCAGGCCGGCAAGAAGGCGACCATCCCCACCGCGCGGGTGGACTTCGACGCATTGATGGAAGGGGCTGCCCGCGTCGAGGCGCTGGTCGCCAAGGCCGGCTGCGACGTTGACCTGCCGCGCGAGAGCTATCCCTTCACCTGGTATGCGACGAACGGCGCGCCGGCAACCGCGACGCGGCGCGTCGCGGTCAGCGGCCCAAACGCCGCCGGCTTTCTGCGGGTGGTCCTGGGGCGCGCCGTGGACGACGTGGCGCAGCCGACCGAAGTGACCCTCCTGGGGCGCAACCGCGCCCCGCTCTGCCAGGCCACCTTGCACAAGACCGCGACCGGCTTCGCGCTGGACGTGCCGGCTCACCACGCTGAGCGCGTTATCCGCTGGCTGCGCGCCCTCTCCGACGGCTACGTGATCTTCGACGACGCGGAGGTCGGGCTGGACATCCCCGGCCCAGTCGTGGTGAGATGACGTTGCTGAAGACCGGCCTGCGCTATCTGCTGCGCCGGCCGCTGCAATCCATCCTGTGCATCCTCGGCGTCGCGCTGGGGGTGGCGATGGTGATCGCCATTGACCTGGCCAACGGCAGCGCCGCGCGCGCCTTCGAGCTGAGCACCGAGACGGTGGCCGGCCGCGCCACCCATCAGATCGTCGGCAGCGGGGCCGGCTTGGACGAGGCGGTCTATCGCCGGCTAAAGGTCGAGCTGGGCGTGCGCGAGGCCGCGCCGGTGGTGGAATCCTACGCGATCGCGGTCGAGCTGGACCAACAGCCCTTGCGCGTGTTGGGGGTGGACGCCTTCGCCGAAGCCCCATTCCGCAGCTATTTGGGGCAAGGCAACGCCCCCCTGCGCCAGAACGATCTGACGGACTTCTTCGTCCGGCCCGACGCGCTGCTCATCGGTCAGGAGACGGCGGCGCGCTACGGACTGCGCCTGGGCGATGCGCTCACCTTGCGGGCCGGCGACGCGCGACGGACGATGCGCATCGCCGGCATCCTGAACCCGGCCGACGAGCGCAGCCGACGCGCCCTGGACGGCCTGGCGATCGTGGACATCAGCACCGCCCAGGAGCTGTTCAACATGGCTGGTCGGCTGAGCCATATTGACCTCATCGCCGACGAGCGGACCGAGGCCGGCCGCGCCCTGCTCGACCGCATCCGCGCCATCCTGCCGCCCGGTGCCGCGATCGTCAAGCCGAGCGCCCGCAGCCAGAGCGTGGAAAGCCTCACCGACGCCTTTCGGCTGAACCTGACCGCGCTCAGCCTGCTGGCGCTGGTGGTGGGCATGTTCCTAATCTACAACACGATCACCTTCTCCGTCGTCCAGCGCCGGCCCATCATCGGCACGCTGCGCTGCCTGGGGGTGACCCAGGCCGAGGTCTTTCGCCAGATCCTCTTAGAGACGCTGCTGCTCGGCGCGATCGGGGGCGTGCTCGGCATCGGCCTGGGCATCCTGCTCGGTCGGGGCGCAGTCGGGCTGGTGAGCCAGACGATCAACGACCTGTATTACACGGTCAACGTGCGCTCG